>JBCCCJ010000493.1:0-5195 GCA_039033615.1 Bacteroidota bacterium | reverse complement strand
CGCGTTGCTGTCAGAAGTCAGATTTTTTGCCAATCCACCAATTAAGAGAAGACAGATGTCAGAACGCGTTGCTGTCAGAAGTCAGATTTTTTTATCAATTCCCTAATTGTCAAGCATCTACGCGGCCTGGAAGACCACGCTACACCTAATCAACCAATCAACTAGTTCACTAGTACATGGCCAAAACACAAACCGATACCCCCAATACCCCTGACCAGGTACAACTGGAAGGGGGAACCTATGAAATCATTCGAAAGCGGCTGGAGAAGCAGGGAGGAGAATTGCGGGAGCGGCTGGAGCAACTCAATCAGCAACGCAAGAAGGTCCTGGGAGCCTTGGAGATGAAACTCCTGGCAAACGATCGCATCACCACCGCCAACAATTGCATGCCGCGAGATATGGTCGGCATCGGGAATCATTTCCTCTTCGGCTACAACGTCCACATCGGCCTTCGACAGGGCATTCAACTGAGTGATGTATTCGCTGCCTATCGTTTTGAACCAGAGAACCACAGTTTCCATGAAGAGCCGCTAGACCTCATCAATTATCCGCAGTTCGAGGAAGATTTTCACAACCTCTACAAATATTACAAAAATACCGTTTTTGCGAAGTCTGCCCAGATAGGTCCCGATCTATACATGGTCTTTCAGGTAGGCAAGAGCATGTCCGACATCAAGACCTTCAAATGGACCATCGGTTCGGACAGCTTGATCTATCAGGGTAACCGCTTTGACCACGAATATCGCTTTCCAGATCAGCATCAATTCACTTGGATTCGGGCAACCCGCGAGATGCAGCGGCGAGGGGTACACGCGCACGTTTCCATTCTGGATCGGGTGTTTGTAGAGACCACGGGAGGAGATTTGACCATAAAAGTCGAAGACAATACCGAGTCTGGGCAGGGCATTTATGCAGAGCCCGTCGAGCAAAAGGATCAAAGCCTGGACGATGCAGAGTACTACTTTGCGGATTTGGGCAACCTGATTGTGCTGAAAATTCGCCCCTATCAGGAGCGGGCCTATCGCTACTTCATTTTCAATGAGAAAATGCAGGAGGTACTTCGGGTGGACGCGCTGGAAGAAGCTTGTGTGCTCCTGCCGGATGACCAGGGCATCTTGTTTTCCAATGGCTATTACCTTCAGACGGGCAACTACAAACTCTTCGACAAGGTCATGCCCGATCTCAAATTTGAGAAGCGGATTGCCTCTGCCAACGGAGAAGATTTTATGTATGTCTTCAGCAATCAGGCGGAAGGCGTATATGCCCTGCTTCCCTACAATCTGGTGCAGCAGGAGGTGGCTACCCCCATCATTTGCAATGGTTTTTCGATCTTCCCCAACGGAGAACTGTGCTATTTCCGCGCGGAAGCAGAAGCCAGCCGCCACCACGTGGTGCAAGTGTGGCAGACGCCCTATACCGAGCAGGTCTTGGTGCCCAAACAGGATGAGAACAGTTGGTTGGCGAAAGTCGGCAACAAAGACCTAGTGCGCGGGATCGCTGAGTGCAACGAATTACTGACCCTCCTGAACCGGGATGATAGCTACAGCAATCTCTATCTGGATGTGGTCAAAAAAGCGACGGACATCCTGGATTCCTACTATTGGGTGGGAAATGCGGAAGCGGGAAAATTGAACGAGCCCCTGCAATCCTTGCGGGAGACTGCTTCGGGTGCCATAGATGAGTTTGAAAAAGTGCGCCGTCTTCGCCAGCATGCCGAAGAGCAATTGGCGGCAATCAATGAAGAAGTAAGCAAACTGCTGGACCAGATCCGCCGCCACAAACCTCAGGACATCGACAAATTTGTGGGCTATTTGGCGGATTTGCGGGCGAAGCGAGGGGAAATCCTCGCTCTGCGGGAAGTGCGCTACATAGATCTGAATCATCTGAACGAGTTGGAAACGCAGGTCGCCGAACGTTCGGATCAATTGTCGCTCGCTTGTGTGGAATTCTTGACCAAAGACACTGCCTTAGCGCCGTATTTGGAAAAGGTCGAAACTGCCCGGACAGCAGCGGAGGCAGTCGGCAAAGTGTTGGAAGCGGATCAGGTAGGCGAACAAATCGACCAGATTGGCCAGGAATTGGAGATGCTGATCGACATCGTGAGCAACCTCAAGATCGAAGATGCCACCCAGACCACGGCCATCATCGACAACATTTCTGGGATCTATACCCAGTTGAATACCCTGCGTGCTCAACTCAAGCGCCGCCGCAAAGAACTGCGTGGCACCGAAGCCAATGCCGAATTCCAGGCCCAACTTCGTTTGCTTAGTCAGGGCATTGTCAACTATTTGGACCTGTGCGATACGCCCGAGAAGTGCGACGAATACCTCACCAAGTTGATGATTCAGTTGGAAGAGTTGGAGGGGAAGTTCACGGAGTATGAGGAATTTGTGGAGCAGCTGACGGAGAAGCGGGAGGAAATGTACCAGGCCTTCGAAAGCCGCAAACTCCAACTGATGGAGCGCCGCAATCGACGCGTGTCGGCCTTGATGAGTGCAGCCGAGCGCATCCTGCAAGGCATCCGCAATCGCCTGAGTCGTTTTGAAGAAGTGGCCGAAATCAATGCCTATTTCGCCTCCGACCTGATGGTGAACAAGGTCCGGGATCTGGTAGAAGAACTCAACGAATTGCAGGACACCGTCAAGGCTGGCGACATCCAGAGTCAGCTCAAAACCCTGAAAGAAGACGCCATTCGCCAGCTAAAAGATCGGAGCGAGTTGTTCGTAGATGGAAGTAACGTTATCAAATTTGGTCGCCACGCCTTTTCTGTCAATGCTCAGGAGTTGGACTTGACCATTGTGCCTCGCGATCAGGAGATGTATTTTCACTTGACGGGGACCAACTTTTTTGAAAAAGTCTCTGACCCGGAATTTCTGGCGACCCGCCTGGTTTGGCAACAGGCCTTGCCTTCGGAGAATACCGAAGTATATCGCGCCGAATATCTGGCCTATCAACTCCTCACCAGCGGGGAAACGCTGCCTGATCCATTGGCCAGTCTGGAAGAGATCCAGCAACTGGTGCAGGATCTCATGTCCACCCGCTACCAGGAAGGCTACCTCAAAGGCGTGCATGATCACGACGCTGCCTTGCTCTTGCAGGCCTTATTGGAATTGCAGCAAAACATCAGTTTGCTGCGCTACTCGCCCGAAGCCAGGGCTTGTGCCAGCCTCTTTTGGCACGGATTCGCCGATGAGAAAACCCGAACCCTGCTCAATGATCGCATCAAGGGGACCGGAGTCATCATGCAACTCTTTCCCGATACCCAGGAATTTGCGCCATTGGTGGAGGACATCGCGGAAAATATTCGGGTATTCAACGGCCTAAGTCGATTGTTTGAGGAAGACATGGCCGATGAAGCGGCGGAATATCTCTTCCACGAATTGGCCCAGGACGACAGCTTTGTGATCAGTGGGGAAGCCGCAGATTGGTACAAACAATTCACCCAATTCCTCAAGAAAAAGCGCTATCAGAGCAAATATCAGGCATCCATCGCCAAGTTAGAAGCGGCCCCGGAGGAACGCTATGACCTGATTCGGCATTGGGTGCGGGCCTTTGCTCAGCAGGAAGTCGGTTCCCTGAGCGATTTGCACCACGGTTTGGTAGAGGAAGTTTCGGCCTTGTTGTACAGCGACCACTACGATCCCAAGCGAGTGCTGACGATTTCGCTATATCGGGAAATCCCCAACATGGCAGGCGAACATGCCGTCATCGAAGGGGGCACCTATGCCTTGGATTATCACGCCTACATGCACAAACTTCGCCATTACGTGGCGGAAGTGGTCCCTGCCTATGAGCAATACCAGGAGTTGAAAAAGGAACTGAGCCAGAAGTTCCGGGAGGATTTGCGCTTGGAAGAATTCCGTCCCAGGGTGCTGACTTCCTTCGTGCGAAATCAATTGATTGATCGCCTTTATTTGCCCATCATTGGAGACAACCTAGCTAAGCAAATCGGCACCGTGGGAGAGAATACCCGGACCGATCGCCAAGGCTTATTGCTGCTGATCTCTCCGCCGGGCTATGGAAAGACGACTCTGATGGAATACGTCGCCAATCGCATGGGACTGATTTTCATGAAGATCAACGGCCCAGCCATTGGGCACCACGTAACTTCGCTGGATCCATCGGAAGCGCCCAATGCGGCCGCGCGGGAAGAAATGGAGAAGCTCAATCTGGCTTTGGAAATGGGGGACAATGTGATGCTGTACCTGGATGACATTCAGCACTGCCATCCTGAATTTTTGCAGAAATTCATTTCCCTCTGTGATGCCCAACGTCGAATCGAAGGCGTGTACAAAGGCAAAACTCAGACCTATGACCTGCGCGGCAAAAAGGTCGCTGTCGTCATGGCGGGGAATCCATATACCGAAAGCGGCGAGAAGTTCCGTCTGCCGGATATGTTGGCCAATCGCGCCGATACCTACAATTTGGGAGACATTCTGGGGGACAATGCCGATGTATTCAAACTGAGTTATCTGGAAAATGCCTTGACTTCTAATCCGGTGCTGCATCCGCTTTCCACCAAACCACAAGCTGATATTCTCAACCTGATCAAATTGGAGGAAACCGGACAGCAGGAAGGCATCGAATGGGAAAGCAATATCAGCGCAGAGGAAATCAACGATTATGTGGCGGTGATGAAAAAATTGCTGGTCATTCGGGATGTGATCCTGATGGTCAATCAGCAATACATTGCTTCAGCGGCCCAGGCAGATGAGTACCGGACGGAGCCTTCCTTTTTGCTCCAGGGGTCTTATCGAAACATGAATCGGCTGACTGAGAAAGTGGCTCCGATCATGAACGACCAAGAACTGCAGACCTTGATTCTGTCCCACTACGAAAGTGAATCTCAGACCTTGACCTCTGGGGCGGAAGCCAATCTGCTCAAATTCAAGCAACTCACCGGATTTGCCGCCGCAGGAGATGAACAACGGTGGGAAGAAATTGTGGAAATGTTTCTTCAGCAAAAGAACCTGAACGCAGATCGGCTTACCCAGCTGGTTCAGGAAATGGGAGCCTTCTCCAATGGCCTGATGGGAATCAAGGAAGTCTTAGAAAAAGGCATGGGCAAGGAATGAGATCCGATCCTTGAGTAGCAAAGCAGACGTACTCATGTGGCCTTACTTCAATCGTTCTTTTTTCTAGAATCGCTTCTGCCTTCAGCGAAAAAATCACCAAAAGTCCGCCAGATCCTTCTT
>JBCCCJ010000492.1:0-5208 GCA_039033615.1 Bacteroidota bacterium | reverse complement strand
GGCTGATGCTTCCTGGGTTTCTTCCGATTCACCTCCTTGCCCACTACTGCAAGCTTGCAATAACCAGGGGGAAAGCAGGAGTCCGCCGCCAAGGGCGCTTTTGGTGAGAAAGTTGCGTCGTTTCATATGATTCGTCCTTTTTTTGAAAATCGAATTTAGCTTTCCTGGCCGTTTTGCATATACATCCAATGAAAGCTGGCCAGCACACGGCTGTCTTCCGGGCCGCTGCCCGTTTTGGCAAGCAGGTACAGTGCATGTTCGCCTTCAACTGGGTTGACCTGGTGCTCGTCGATGATAAATTTGCCTTTCGTTGCCTGAGATGTAAAGCTGGTGTAGAGTGGACCATTCGGGCTATCGAGACGTACTTCCAGCGTACGTCCTGCAGCCGGGCTGTCATATCTCATGCTAAGGGCTACAATGCCTGTCAGGTCAACGGGGGCAAAGTAAGCGTAGGAACCTTCCTTTAATCTTGCCTGCTTGTGGGGAGGCTTGGCGCGACCATTGGTGCGGATTTCTATGTCCTGAGATTGAACCGGGTCAATTTCCGCTGCTGTGATTTGCGCCGGACGCAGGGTAATGGATTCGTATGCAGCAAGTGGGCCAATGGCTTCTCCTCCACGGTCCTCGTAACTTACCTGAAAGGTATAGGAAGAGCCTTCTCCCAGGCCTTGATGTTGGTTTGTCAGTAGGCGTCCATTGCTTGGCAGACTGGGAAGTGGCTTCTCCTTTTTTGCCAGAGAAAGAATATACAGAGCCATCGATTTCGCTTGATCATCTGACAATTGACTTTGTGCAGGCATGGCTTTCCCCCCCCAAACTCCTTGTCCGCCTTCCAGAATCTTTCGGATCAGATAGGCTTCTGCATCTGCTTGATTTTCGTAGCGGGCAGAAACTTTCTGATAGGCAGGGCCAACTACTTCATTTTCGACACCATGGCAAGCCGTACAACCCGAGGTCCCGATGAGCTCTCCCCCTGTTTTGATCATGCTGGCCAATGCCGTGGCGGCATGATCCTGATCCGCCTGCGTACGGTCTTTGGTGTTGCCAAGAAATCCAAAGGTGATTCGAACGTCATTGGGCGAAATACCGCCAGAGGATAGGCTGCCATCTTCCTGGTCAGAAACCTCAACCGAATAATCGATGCTGCGGTCTTTCCAAAAAAACGTCTGATTCCCATCCAGTTTTACTTCGATTTTGGGAGGGGCATTTCCGACCTGGATCTCAATTTCAGTACTGCTTTCCCCGCCCTGACCGTCGCGCACAGTCAGCTTGGGATGGAAGTTGCCATTATCTTGAAAAGTATAATTGACCTGTACGCCTTCCTGGGTGCTACCGTCCGGGAACTCCCAGCGATACTGAAGTTGATCTTCGGGATCATGGTCAAAAGATGAACGGGCTGAGAATTGGACAGTGAATGGCGCCGCTCCAATGTGTCGGTCTGTTTGAATCATCGCAACTGGCTTGCGATTGCCATCTGCGTAGCTGATCCGTATCAGACGGGCGTCGGGATTGGCCGCAAACCATTGTGTGCCATATTCCAGAACATACAGTGCACCATCTGGCCCAAACTCCATGTCCATGGGACTGGACAACTTGAGTTCTGGTAAAAAGGGTTCAATGGTCTCAAGGTTATTATTCTCATCCATGCTGACCGCAAACACCCAGTCTCGCATGAAATCATAGATAAATAGTTTTCCATCATAGTATGCTGGGAACTGACTTTCCGCCCCTGCAAATAGGTCATGGTAATAAACCGGCCCTGCCATGGCGTTACGACCGCCTTTCCCAACAATCGGAAACTCCTTTGATTCATCATAAGGATACCAAATGAAGGCAGGCTTGGCGGGGGGAAGCGCTTTCAGTCCCGTATTATTCGGAGAATCATTGACAGGATTTTTCGGATCAAACCAATCTCCAAGTTTCTGCGTGGCAAAATCAACATCCCGATAGGCTTTGTTGTTGCCAATGAAGAGGGGCCAGCCAAAAAAGCCAGGTTGACGGGCTTGATTGATTTCGTCATATCCCTTTGGGCCACGGGTGCTGTCCACCCGACCATCCGGCCCAACATCGCCCCAATAGAGATATCTATTTTTTCGATCAATGGAAATGCGATACGGATTGCGACAGCCCATCACATAGATCTCGGGCCGACCAGCTGAGCCATCCTTTGGGAAAAGGTTGCCATCTGGTATGTCATAGCCTCCCTGATCATTGGGACGAATCCGCAGGATCTTTCCGCGCAGATCATTGGTGTTAGCAGAAGATTTTTGTGCGTCCCACGGCCCGCGATTGGCCACTTCATTGATGGGAGCATATCGGGTTTCAAACGGATTGGTATTGTCTCCGGTGGACAAAAACAGATTGCCATCTGGCCCAAATTGAATCGAACCGCCTGTATGGCAGCATTCACGTCTTTGCACTTCAACTTCCAGGAGCTGCTTTTCTGAGGCAAGCAGGAGACTATCACCCCGCATCACGAAGCTGGACAGGATATTGATTGACCGCTCGATATTGGGAGAATAATACAGGTATAGGACGTGATTGGTGGCAAAATCAGGATCAAGGGCGACGCCCAGCAAGCCATCTTCCGATTTCGTATAGACATCAATGGTGCCTGCTACTTTGGTGCTTCGGGTAGCAGGATTATAAATTTTGACATTGCCCCGCCTTTCTGTAAAAATGATGTTGCCATTGGGGAGGAAATCCATTTCCCCGGGCTCATTTAAACCTTCATCCAGCACTTCCATGACAAAACGCTTCTCATCCGGAACTGGTAAAGAATGCGCTTTAATGTAGTCCAGCTCCAGATTTTGTCCAATGGCATAGCGGATTCCTTCCAGTAGATGTTGCCTGAATGCAGGCTCGGCATAAGTCTCATCAGTGTGGCCAAAGTTTGTGTACCAGGACCGCCATCCGTCACACGCCTCGGACCGTACGAGCTACGCACCCCATCGGCACTGCTGATTGTAAGAACCAAGCTGGCACCATGTCAATCTAGAGGCCCTCCTTCAAATGGGTGCGTGCCTCGTACGCTACAGACAGCATTCATTCCAGCACAAACTTCACAAACCTTATCCCCAAACCTCTCATACCACCTGCGGCACCTTCTTCAGGTTCAATGCATGCCAACGCTGTGGCACGTCCGTGGTGCCCACGTGCACCAAGTAAGTGACTCCATCCGGCAAAGCTGCCACCACCGGATAGGGTCCCATCCAACGCAATGAAGTCTTAACCCCTCTGGCACACTCCCTCCGAACGTACACCAAATCACCAACCTCATAACGACGCAGCTCTCCAGAATGATAGCGAACCGAACGCCGTCGCCTGTCAGCCATAGTCACTATGCCCACATGCCTCACCGCTGCCTCAATAGCTTCGACCCTCCGCGACAGCATACCCTCGGCCGCTACCAGCCCATCAACTCCGGGAAAGCGCAGCTCTCGTCCCGTAGCCACAAAGTGGGGCGACTGCCCAGTGCTGCCAACCGCGGCATTAACAGCACACTCGTAGTAGCGCAACGCCGAAGCAAAAGGAAATCCCTCGGCCAAATACGCCCTTAGCCCCTTCGTAAGCTCCTTCATGGAGCGCTCAACCATGCCATTCTCGTGTGGGCTACGCACCGTGATCCTGTGCTGATGCACTTGTAGGATCCCACACAAGCCGACCACTTCGGCCAGGAACTCAGTGCCACGATCTGACACCAAAACCTCTGGCGCACCACACCGAGTCACGAAATACTCGAGCGCCCGCGCCGCCTCACCTGCAGAAGCATCCACAACCTCCACTAGCACCACATACCTGCTTAACGCATCCCTGAACACCAGGACGTGCTTGCCTCCAGCCGTGTACGTGTCAGCATGCACCACCTGGAAAGGGTAAGCAGGGGCAGGCGTCACCAGCAGCGGAGGCTTAGCCCTCTCCTCGCCCCCCATAAGAGGGCAGAGCTTGCACTCGCCGATGACCCTGCGGACGTCGGCGTGCATCTGCGGCCAGAAGAATCCACACCGAAGGGTCTCCAGCACACGACCCGCACGGGCGTGAGCCAGCCGCTCGTGGTAACTTAGAACCAGTGAATCCACCAGACTAGGTGGCACGTAGACCTTAAGAAGTAGGTCTACTTCGACGTAGACCACACCATCTATGACGTGCTCAACCATCGTGTCCTCACCCCTACTCTCGTTGGCCGCCGCCAGGGCCTCATGCTGCAACTGCTTGAACTCCTGAGGCCCCGGCCACTGGGTCACGTCCCAGAGCGGACTGGCGGCCAACGCTTCAGCAGCCTCAGCACGCGAAAGCACCATCGTACCCTCGCCATCGACCGTAGGCCCGGGTTGGGCTGCGCCTAGTTCAGCAAAACCCAAATCCCTTCCAACCTCAGCCCTGATGTCCTCAAGACGCTGGGCTTGAGGCGCCCGACTCATCACCAAAGCCGGCACATCGTAGTAGGCTCCCCGGCGTTCCACTACTGCTGTGTTCCCGTGAGTACCCACATGCAGCACGCGGAAGGAGGAACCGGGCCTCTCACCAACCCATTCGCCGGGCACAAAATATTCCTGCTGCCACAAGAACATAGTAGCCTCCTTAGACTCACCTGCCTCACCGTCAAGCTCACCTTCTTCACCGCCCGATGCTTCGCCGCCTTCCATCTGCTCAGGTTCAAGCTTCTCCAGCTGCGTAGCCCTAACCCAGCCCGCCACAGAGACCTGGGTTACAACCCACCACCGGCCCTCTCGGTAAAACCGGGTGCCTAGCCTCACGGCGGACTCGATGGGGTCGGTCTGTACGACCGGCACCGGCTCGCCCTGCAACCGGCCGTGCGTCTCCTCCAACGGAGCATAGCCGCCGCTCAAGGCATACAGATAGATGCCCTTGGGCAACCAGAAATGCCCTGCGCTGCAGCTGACCTCAACCAGCGAACCCAAGTCCCTGATCGCCTGAACCTCCTCCAAGCCAAACCCTGGCCCTGGCCACTGGACGTCCGCGCTGCGTAGCGCAGAGCACGGCACCCTTACGGTCGTGCCGACCAGCTCAGACGTCAGGCCCCCGTCGTTGGGAAGGTTGACCTGGCCCGCCATCGCACGCTCAACGCACAGCATCAGGTTCTCCTCCCTGCCCTCGTCCTGCTCTGCGCCAGGATGCAGCTCAACTGCCAGCCCTTCCACTGGCAGCTTCACGCCCCTGCGCCTGGGCGCTCTACGCCCGCGCTGC
>JBCCCJ010000491.1:0-5211 GCA_039033615.1 Bacteroidota bacterium | reverse complement strand
GCCACGAAGCCCGAGGTGTTGGGGCGGCTTGTGGCGTTGCATGGGGCTTCGGCGGTTTTTTGCATACTTTTTTGCTGACAAAAAAGTATGGCCCGCGGCAGGCGACACCAAGCTTGGATGAAAGAAGTGGAAAAGGTATTCAGAAAATGTCTAGGAGTATGAGAGGAAGTTATTTTTCAAGTATCACTAAGGTGAATTATCGCCTCCAGGCTGAAACCATCAAAAAGAACCTTCTCCCCCGCCTTGACCCTGCAAAGGAATCGGAGCCCTACCTCTACGCAAGTGAGGCCGATGTGCTCAATCTTGCAGTATTCGGTCTGACAGCGAAACGATGGCGAGAAGCGAATCCAGAGCAAGCTAAGAAAGGCAATCTGAGAGATTTTGCAACTACGGAGGAATTGACTACGCTCGCGAATATGGAAGCGATCAACTCCATGCTGATCCAGAAAGGCGCCTCTAAGGAGGCCAGATTCCAGGTCCTGGCGGTTGAGGCCCAACGGCAATTGGCGATTTTCCGAGACGATCTGCGATTGGGAGGCTGAAGTTCCTACCTCTGTAGTTTCAGGATCTTCCAAGTCAGCCGTCTAGAAGACACTCAGCAAGAAATTCCCAGCGGTACGTACAAAGAGAGTCTTTTTCAGCAGCCATCGCAGTTTGCGATTCTCTTGCGCTTCTTGCATCTTGATGTACAAGAAACACCTTGCTTCGGTGCGAAGCGGGGAAATTTTCTTGTGTGAGTTGCATCTAACCTGCTACCTATGAATCGTTTTTGTACTTGCCTGCTGATGGGCGGGATGTTCCTGAGTGCGTCTTGGTCCGAGGGGACAGCCCAAACAGCCGACACCATTTGGGTCAACACCTTCAACTTCTCCGACCCTAGCCCTACGGGTTGGTCTGCTCCCTACCGAGGCACCTATATGTTTCCCGATACCAGCGAGGAGTTTGAGCGCATCCTCATGTATTACACCCTCAAGTGTGATCCAGCGACTAATCAGGACAATTTCGATTGCGGAGAGTGGGATTATCTGACCTATACCTATGTGGTGGATTCCAGCGGTTGGTACGACTCGACGTTTCGTTCCAATCCAAACTTCCGCTATCTGGATGGCAGTGTGGCTGACTCCTTGAGCTACACCTTCGACCAAACCTATTCCTACACCCAGGAAGAACAGCCATACATCACTTACCTGGATACCCTTTCCTTGAATACCGCTCAATTAGGAATAGGGACGCAGCTTCAACCCCCTCCTTTTCAAACGGACCTGCTCAGTGGGAAATCTCAATTCCTTTGGAAGCGAAATGAGCTGGGTTCTGCTGGATTACAACCCGGCCTGATCACCGGCATGAGACTGGATCTTTCCAGCCTGGGGACAGAGGTTCGCAAATTGCGGATCAGAATGGGTGCCAGCGCTTCTGACAGCCTGACTGGGTTTGAAGCCAGTTCCGGTAACGAGGTCTATTATCAGACCACTACTTTTGCGGATACCGGATGGCAGAGTTTGGCTTTCTACCAACCCTTCAATTGGGATGGCAATAGCAACATCCTGGTAGAGATGGCTTTCGAAAATCAGACCGAAGGAATTGCGTCTCCTACCACTGCGGAGATACAAGCACTTCCCCTCGGCGTATTCGCTGGAGGCAGAGATCACTACCTCGATTTCAACGGCAATGATGTGATCGACCTGGGCACCGATCCTCAAATTCAAGGGACGGCACCAAGGACCTTTGAAGCCTGGGTGTACACCCGAAGCTTCAATGGCGGAGGGCTGTTTCAAGCTGGTCCGACCGGACAAACAGGTGCGGATTTTTCTATGCGAACCATGGGGGCCGACGATCTGTGGCGGGTGCAAATGTGGGGTACCCCTGATTTCGACGTAACGCTTCCCGGTAGCAAAGATGCCTGGCACCACATTGCCTTGACTCATGAGAATGGTACGGCCAGATTGTACTACGATGGCGGCTTGATCCATACCGAACCCGTTGGCATCAACACTGGTGCCAGCCGTCTTTGGCTAGGTCGCTGGGGAGGCAGTCGATTTGATGGGTTGATCGATGATTTTCGGATGTGGAATGTAGCATTGGATGAAGCCACCATCGCAGCCTGGAAAGACCGATCCATCCTTTCTGCGCACCCCAACCTCAACAATCTGGTGGTATATCTCCCGATGGATGAAGGCAGTGGCTTGGTGGCTCTGGACGAATCTGGGAATGGACATCATGGAGACTTGCAAGGGCCGCCAGCTTGGGTTCGCCTTCCAGTAGATCAACTCCGCAAGGACATCCACACCAGCCTGCTTCGCCCCAATGCCATCTTTGAGCAAGGCGTTTTCCAGTCTACTGTAAATGTCAATGTCGTTACCGATTCTTTGCCAGACATTCCCCTCCAAGTCGTTTTGTTTGGCAATCCCAGCGGCCCGTACATCATCCCCGATGATTTTCCCTTACACCCAAGTTTCCCTACCGACACCCTCCAGGTCTTCCGCGCCAATCGCTACATTCCCATCATTGGGACGAGTGGAACTGCGGTAGATTCCCTGTTTGTTCCGGCAGACTCTACGGTCATTCGGGACGATCATGAGTATTACAGCAACATCGTTCGCTACGAAATCGGTCGCTACATCACTCCTTATGGCATCGGCCTGGATCTGGGACCGGATGGTACCCGTTGGATTTTTGATGTAACGGATTACTCGCCGATTCTGCATGATGCGGTTTATCTCCAGGCGGGAAACAACCAGGAATTGCTCGATTTGCGATTTGCGATGATCAAGGGAACGCCAGCCAGGACCGTACAAAAGGTCGAAAAACTCTGGGCAGGTAGTTTTTCTTATGCTTCCATCTGGAATGATCAGAATGGGCAAGCCATCACCAAATACCTTTCCCCAAGTGGAGATGATTTTCGAGTCAAAATGCGGATCAGTGGCCATGGGTTTGGCGGGCCAAGCAACTGTGCAGAATTTTGTCCGCGCCACCATTCCATTCTCCTCAATGACACCGAAGCCTTCAACTGGGAGGTATGGGATGAATGCTCAGACAATTTTGTGTATCCGCAAGGCGGAACCTGGATCTATGATCGCGCTGGTTGGTGTCCGGGTGGCATAGTAACTACTCAGGATCTAGGACTCAAAGGGCTGGTTCAAGCCGGTGATACGGTGAACATAGATTATGCCATCGAAGATCCAGCTCCTCAAGCTCCAGAAGGGAATTATGTAGTGGAAGGTCAACTGGTTACCTATGGTCCTCCCAACAAACAGGTGGACGTCGCGATTGAAGAAATTCTCGCCCCGAACACAGACAAACGCTTCAGCCGAAGCAACCCGATTTGTGATCATCCCCGCGTTCTCATCAGCAATCAAGGGGCTCAACCAATCACCAAATTGAACTTTACTTTTGGGGTAGAAGGAGGCCTCGCTCCTTGTTACTTCAGTTGGGAAGGCAACCTTGGTTTCCTCGAAAGCACAGAAATCGAGTTCCCCCTGTTCAATTGGTTTGGCTTAGACAGCAACAACCCAGTGTTTTATGTGGAGGTAGATGTTCCTGGCTCAACAGATGAAAACCTGAACAACAACCGCCGACAAAGCTCTTTCGAGATTCCGCGTCAGTTTGCGGTGGGGTCCATACTTGAAGTACAAACGAACTTCGCGGCCTTCGAAAATGCCTGGTACATCACCAATGCCATGGGAGATACGGTCATGTCGCGTACCAATCTCTCCAGCAATACTTTGTACCAAGACACCTTGAATTTACCTCGTGGTTGTTATGCGTTTCACTTCACTGACACGGGAGAAGATGGCATTTCCTGGTGGGCGAATAATGATGGCAATGGCTACGTCTTTTTGCTCAACCCCGATGGGACCTTCCAGAGTCGCTGGAATGGAGATTATGGCAAGGACATTTACGAGCAGTTCACGGTACTGACTACCCTGGGCAATGGCTTTGATCCAGAATTGGCTTGCGACTCATTTACCACTTCGATCTTCCGGCCGGAGTTACCAATAGAAGGCTCCTTGGAGGTGTATCCCAATCCAAGTACCGGCTCATTCGCTGCGCATATTTTGCTTGACCAACCAGCAGATATGGAGCTAGAAGTCCTGGATGCTGTCGGCAGAGTCGTTCACCGCCAGCAATTGTCTCAACAGCGAGAACATCGGGTTCACCTCCAACTGGAGTTAGCCGCTGGATGGTATCTGGTTCAGGTTCGCACTCCCAACCAGCGATTGACCCAATCTGTCGTCATTCAATGAGGCACAAACTGACATATCTGCTTTTTTTACTCGCGGTTGGCACGTTTCTCCTTGTGCCAACTGCGGGCTTTTCCCAATACAAGCTCAGTTGGGATGACCTCTATGATGTCACCTTCGATCAGAATCCCATGCTGCCCGACTTTGCCTGCCCCAGCTTTGGCGAAGATTTGCAGGCCCTGGATGGCGTGGAGGTGTATCTGACTGGCTATGTATTGCCGCTCAATATGGAGGAAAATACCTATGTTTTGTCGGCATTCACCTTTGCAGCTTGCTTCTTCTGTGGCGGGGCTGGCCCAGAATCTGTCCTTCAATTGGAACTCAAAACCGCCAATCGCAATTACCGAACGGATGAGTGGAAACGTTTCAAAGGCACTTTCCGCCTGAATGACTGGAACCCGGAAAACATGTACTACATTCTGGAAGAAGCGGTGGAATATGAGTAGGAGAAGACAGATGTCAGACCGTTTCCCTGTCAGAAGTCAGAGTTGCCGACGGCCAAAAGGGAAGCGGGACCACTTTTTTGCGGGAGGCGAGAGGCGGGACTTACCGATGGCAAGGAGCCTCCTAATGCTGAACCGACGAATGTTGAATAAAAAATGAGGTTCTTCTACCCTTTTAGGAACACTCGAAAAATAACTTCCCCTTTTCGCGCCGTTATTTTTTTCCAGGTTGAGGAAGAAAAACCGAGTTTGGCGGGCCAAATGAGGTTTTTTTGACAAAGAACTGGGAAGAAAGAACAAGTGAAATGGTCCAAGTTATTTTTTGAGCGTTCCTTAGTGGAAAAGAGGAGTCGGATTACGCCTCAACCCCCATAGTACTGGACATTTCTTGAATCCCTCCTGATTTTCTGTTGACCAAAGATGAGGTCGCCTGTCCCGCAAGCGGGATTTCGCAAGCTCAACCGGCCATCCTTTTTTGTCGGCAAAAAAGGATGCAAAAAACCGCCGAAGTCCCATGCAACGCTCAT
>JBCCCJ010000490.1:0-5212 GCA_039033615.1 Bacteroidota bacterium | reverse complement strand
TTAAATTTACAAGGTAATGAAATACTTGTTGATGCTTATTGTGGAATTGGGACTTTAACTTTACCACTAGCTAAACAGGTCGAGCTTGCTATTGGTTTAGAAATACAAAAATCGGCAGTAGCTGCATAAATCAACTCTTCCTCCATGTTCAACCCATGATGCAGGAGGGCAACCTGATATCCTTTGTAGCGATCATTGTAAGTCGAGGCAATCATCGGCCCCCGAAAGTGAGCGATCTTTTTATGGCCCAGCTGAATCAGATGTTCTACTGCCCGGTAAGCGCCTCGATAATCATCAACCACCACCTTGGAAATATCCTTCATGGTTTCTGGCACCTTATCAAAAAACACCAGCGGAATGCCAGAGTCCTGAAAGGCTTGCAGGTGATCGTAGTCTTTGGTTTCGTGGGCAAGAGACACCAAGATGCCATCTACCCTGCTAGCAAATAAGGCTGCTGCATCCGCGACTTCCTTCTCGTAAGATTCATCAGACTGGCACAACATCACCCGATAATCTTCTTCATAGGCGACTTCCATGATTCCCTTGATCACGGAAGAGAAAAAGTGGTTCACAATCGAAGGAATGATGACGCCGATCACTTTGGATTCCCGCTTTCTCAA
The DNA here is from genome assembly GCA_039033615.1 of Bacteroidota bacterium. Classification (GTDB taxonomy): domain Bacteria; phylum Bacteroidota; class Bacteroidia; order J057; family J057; genus JBCCCJ01. The sequence goes on along the minus strand of JBCCCJ010000490.1, from coordinate 4,592 downwards.
GCCTGCGGCCATGGTATTGGGGCGATAGTTGAGCTTTTTCGCCAACGCTAAGACCTTCTTTTTGGTCGCGGTGCTGATGTCCGGATAATCCTTCAGCGCCCGCGATACGGTTGCTGTGCTGATCCCCAATTCCTTGGCAAGATCAGACAAAGTGATTTGCTTTTTTTGCATAGTTCCCACAATCACGCAAGTACAGAGACAAATCATAGCTAGGGATATCTTTGTCCTTGCTGTTCCAAATGGAAGGTACTTTTTTTTTAGGAGTTACGATAACGATTACGGAAAAAGATCTGGGAGAAAGATCATTTTCAAGAAAGTTGTTCAGATGCGGGAATCCCTATACATTTGCATAGTTGTGTCAAATAGCCATGTAATTTTTTTCATATGAATCGTTTGAACTTCATCCGCACTGGTTGGCTGGCCTTTGTTACAGGAGTCGTGCTCGTCTTGATGGTTGGATGTGGCGGCAATGCTGGCACTTCCCATGCCGACTATGCCGCAGCGGTTGAAAATCCAGATTTTTATCACCGAAGCTTGAAAAAGCTGACCGATATCATCGTGCACGACATCTTTTCTCCTCCGCAGGCCAGTCGGATTTACGCCTACCCCAACATTGCCGCTTATGAGGTTTTGGCGCAAGGAAATCCTGACTACCGCTCCATGGCCGGACAGTTGCATGACCTCCCCCCCATCCCAGCTTATGATACCGCCTCTCAGGTCAATCTTCCCCTGGCTGCTATTGAAGCCTTTACCTTGGTAGGAAAAGCCCTGATTTTTTCGGAAGAAAAGATGGAAGCCTATCGCCAAGAATTGGAGGAAGAATACAAAGCACTCGGGGTACCTAGCTCGGTTCGAAAAGCGTCCAAAGCCTATGGTTTGGAGGTCGCCAGCCACATTCTGGCTTGGTCCAACACCGACAATTACAAAGAAACCCGGACCTTTCCCCAATATTCCGTAACCGACAATGAGAATGGTCGCTGGACGCCCACGCCCCCAGATTACATGGCAGCGATTGAGCCTCACTGGAACAAAATTCGGCCTTTCATCATTGATTCGGCCACTCAGTTTGTTCCTCCCCCTCCCACCGCGTATGATCTTCAGAAAAACAGTGGCTTTATGGATGAGGTACGGGAAGTGTATGAAGCAGTGAATAATCTCGACGAAGAAAGAACCGACATTGCACAGTTTTGGGATTGTAATCCGTACGTCAGCCATCATCAGGGCCACGTGATGTTTGCTACCAAAAAAATCACCCCTGGAGGTCATTGGATGGGCATCACCTATATTGCCACCCAAAAAGCTGGCGTGAGCTTCATGGAAACCTCCAACGCCTATGCCAGAGCCTCCATTTCCTTGGCGGATGCCTTCATCAGCTGCTGGGACGAGAAGTATCGTTCCAACCTGATTCGCCCAGAGACCATCATCAATGAACACATTGACGAGTCCTGGCGTCCGTTGCTGCAAACCCCTCCGTTTCCGGAGTACACCAGCGGGCATAGCGTGATTTCCTCAGCTGCGGCTATTACCCTCACGGAAGTGTTTGGAGATAGCTTTGATTTTGTCGATTCAACTGAAGTAGAATATGGCCTTCCTCCTCGTTCCTTCGACTCTTTTCTGGATGCATCCAGTGAAGCTGCAATTAGTCGCTTGTATGGAGGCATCCATTACATGCCTGCCATCGTTAATGGAGTAGAACAAGGAAAAAAAGTGGGGAACTATGTGGTGGAACATCTGGAAACGCGGGTTTCTTCCCCTACGACGGCAGCTGTGGAGACGGAATAGGGTTCCTTGTCAAGGACTATGTAAACTACTGCTACGATAATAATGTAGTCATGCCCGGGGGATGTTGATCATCTTCCGGGGCTTTTTTTGTTCACCTTGGTTTTTGCCCGGTTTGCTTCGGCGGCCGGGCTTTTTGGGTTTTGGGTTTTGGGTTTTGGGTTCTGGGTTCTGGGTTTTGGGTTTTGGGTTTTGGGTTTTGACCTCTGGCCTCTCTTTGGTTGCGAATTTGCATTGCCAAAGCCTTATCTTTATGGCCTGATTTGTCCTCCAAATTGTTAGGAATCCTCCTTCTCCACCTTCAACCTTTCTCCACATGAGCGATATTTCTTTCTCCCCGTTGATTGCAGGGGCCATGCGTCTCGGACAATGGGGTGCCAAGCTAGACACCAAGGGCTATCAGGCATTCATCGAAGGCTGTTTGGAATTGGGGGTCACTACCTTTGATCACGCAGACATTTACGGAGAATACACCACCGAGGCGGAATTCGGTGCCGTCCTCAAAGAACAAGCTCGCTTGCGGGATCAGATGCAATTGATCAGCAAATTTGGGATTCGGATGGTTGCGGAAACCTATCCAGATCATCGAATCAAATCCTATGACGCCTCGGCTGCTCACTTGATTTATTCCGTAGAACAATCGCTTCGGCAGTTGCATACGGATCATTTGGACGTGATGCTGGTGCATCGACCGGATTTGTTGATCGAGGTAGAGGAACTAGCTGAAGCCGTTTCCCAGCTCAAAACAAGTGGAAAAATCAAGGCCTTTGGGGTATCCAATTTCACCCCCGCTCAGATGCGCATGCTGCATCAGGCGACCCCTCTTTTCACCCATCAGTTCGAAGCTTCGTTGCTACAGTTGGCTCCGTTTGAAGATGGAACGCTAGAAACCGGAAAGGAATTGGGCATCCTTCCTACGGCCTGGTCTCCGGTGGGAGGCGGAGCCTTATTTTCCGACTCCTCCGACGCCAGAACCTCCCGAATTCGGAAGGTGGCCCTTCGACTCGCAGCTGAAAAGGGCGCCAGTATCGATCAAATATTGCTCGCCTGGGTAATGCGTCATCCTGCTGGCATCATTCCCGTACTGGGCACGTCCAAAGTCAGTCGGGTAGCTACTGCTATGGAGGCCCTGAACATAGACATTTCCCGCCTTGACTGGTACGAATTGTGGGAAGCCTCCATCGGCCAGGAAGTACCGTAGGGGATTCCTGCGGGAAACCCATTGCGGTGAATTGACATGGATGTTCCATCAGGAATGGATCAGATAAGGATTTTCTGCCGAGAACTCCTACGGTAGGCGCAATTGGTGGGGGCTGGTTTTTGGCACTCGCTCAATTTCTCCTCTCGCTTCTAAATCCAATTTTACCGAAGTGATGTACCAGAGGACTTTTCCATCGAAGGTCTCAGACAGGTCCGCTACCGCCTGATCTCCCAGGGCTTGAAAGGTCATGGGCTGCTGGGTCTTCAGACTGTCCAGGATGTAGGTACGGATGACTTCGTAGCGGCGACGCAGGATGTTGACGCCTGTCTTGCCTTGGGGATGAAGGGTGAGAATACGGTCTTCGGTTGTCATGTGTAATTCTTTTTGCAGGAAAAGATAAAAAAAGCCCTCAACATGCGGAAAGCTCCGGGGACTTTCCCAATTTTCCCCTTTGATTCAACCCGCTATGATTGACTTACGAAGTGATACGGTAACCAAGCCTACGCCTGGCATGATGGCCGCCATGCAAACCGCAGAAGTCGGGGACGATGTCTATGGGGAAGATCCCAGCATCAATGCCCTGGAATCCAAAACCGCCAGGATGTTTGGCAAGGAAGCCGCTGTTTTCTGTCCCTCTGGCACCATGTGCAATCAAATCGCGATTCGGATTTCTACTCAGCCTCAAGATCAAGTCATTTGCGACCATAAAGCGCATGTGTATCTCTATGAAGGCGGGGGGATTGCCGCGAATTCCCTGGCCTCGGTTCGCCTGCTCCCCGGAGACAGAGGCCGATTGAATGCTCAACAAGTGGAAGCTGCTGTCAACCCGGAAGACGTACACTTTCCGGTGAGCAGTCTCGTTTGCCTGGAAAACACCTCCAACAAAGGCGGAGGCAGTTGCTATGAATTGACTGATATTCAAGCCATTCGGACCGTCTGCGACCAACATCAAATGAAGCTCCATCTGGACGGGGCCAGAATTTTCAATGCCATTGTGGCAACCGGTACCCCTGCCTCCGCTTTTGGAGAGCTATTCGATACCATTTCTATTTGTTTGTCGAAAGGCATAGGCGCACCGGTTGGTTCTGTATTGGTAGGAAGCAAAACATCGATCAAACAAGCTCGCAGGGTTCGCAAACTGATGGGAGGCGGCATGCGTCAAGCCGGATTTCTGGCGGCGGCGGCTTTGTATGGCTTGCAGCATCAGGTTGAGCGACTTCAAGAGGATCATGATCATGCGCAACAGCTGGCTGAGACAATTGCAGACTTGAGTTGGGTACGTGCCGTTCTTCCTGTTGAGACCAATATCATTGCCTTTCAACCAGATCCCGCTTTCACCTCCGCCCAGGAAGTGCTGGCCCAAGTAAGGGCACACGGGATCATCGCCTCCAATTTTGGGGGAGGATACGTCCGCATGGTTACTCACCTGGATGTTTCTGCCGGAGACATCGAGCAGACTCAGACAGTTCTCAACCGTCTCTTTCAATAAAACATCAGTCGATTCAGGCCAATTGACGCATAGGGCTTGGCTCTGCGCACCCGTTGGTTCGTTAGGAACAAATAGGGCATTCCCTCCTGATCCAGCATCGGGATATGAGGGTTCCTGGCCTTG
>JBCCCJ010000489.1:0-5214 GCA_039033615.1 Bacteroidota bacterium | reverse complement strand
TTCGGGAGTGATAGACATGCGTGCCACCTATGGAGGAGTATCAGCCGGTTTTGGCTTGCAAGGATGCTGTACCAGTTGCGATTCCGAATCTTTGGGTCTATTTGCGCTCCAGCCCGGTAGTGCCCAGTGGATGACCTACACCATCGAGCAAACTCGAATTTTTGAGAGCGACCAGGGTCAGCAAACCATCATGAACTACACGCCACTGGAGAGTGGCTTGGAAGATTTTGTCGATGGTTGCGAAGATTTGGGCCGCTGCGGCCTATGCTGTGATACCTATCAAGGAGAATTTGCCTTTACGGAGTTGCGGTCAGCCAACAGTGAGTTCTTGATCGAAATTGCCCTGCGCAAAGACTTCGGACAGTTTGAACCCTCCACGCCCCCATCTGAGATCAAGGATGTCCTAGTCATTTCTTTCAACAATCTGCTCTACACCGAGATTTTTGACATCCCTGATCGGAATCTCACCCAGAACTTTACGCTGAATGAAATCGAATTCGAGCAGGTATATTTTTATGAAATTGATGCCGGCGGAAGCAGCGCAGGAGCTACTACGCCAACCACCATCTACTTCAATCAGGAATTTGGGATCGTCGGCTTCAAAGTATCTGATGGCACCCTTTGGTCCTTGAAACCATAAGATCGCTCGGAAGTGGAAGGCGATCTGTCGGCAGCTTTACTTCCTATTTTTCAAAAATTCCCTACCTTTCACCCCATTTTGTCAATCAATTTTCGCATTCATTTCAAATTTCAAATCAGATGAAAGTCGCAGTGGTAGGAGCAACCGGCCTGGTAGGCACCGAGATGCTCCGCACATTAGAAGAGATGAGTTTTCCTGTCACCGAACTGATTCCGGTAGCTTCTGCCAGATCGGTTGGCAAAACGGTAACCTATAAAGGAACCTCCTACGAAGTGGTGGGCATGGAAGCGGGCATTGCGGCCAAGCCAGATATTGCCCTGTTTTCTGCCGGAGGCGGCACCAGCAAGACTTTTGCCCCTCGATTTGTAGAAGCAGGCGCCACGGTGATCGACAATTCTTCTGCCTGGCGAATGGACCCAGCGGTCCCTTTGGTGGTTCCTGAAGTGAACCTCGATGCCGTCCAGGACGCCAAATTGATCGCGAATCCCAATTGCTCTACCATTCAAATGGTGGTGGCCCTCGCGCCCATTCACGCCAAGTATCGGATCAAGCGATTGGTGATCTCCACCTACCAGAGCGTAACGGGCACTGGCAAAGCAGCCGTAGATCAACTGTTTGCGGAGCGGGAAGGCAAAGACGTGGAAGCCGTTTATCCCACCCAAATTGACCTGAACTGCATTCCGCACTGCGACATCTTCCTCGACAATGATTACACCAAGGAAGAAATGAAGCTGGTGCACGAAACCCGCAAAATTCTGCATGACGATAGCATCCGCATCACGGCTACTGCGGTTCGGGTGCCGGTCATTGGGGGACATTCGGAGTCAGTGAACATTGAAACGGAGCTCCCTTTTGAGGTAGCAGAAATCAAAGCCCTTCTGGCAGATACGCCTGGCGTCATCGTCAAGGACGACGTGGCCAATTTACAGTACCCCACTCCACAGGATGCGCACGGCAAGCACGAGGTCTTTGTGGGCCGGATTCGTCGGGATGAGTCGATTGAGAATGGCCTGAATCTCTGGATTGTCGCCGATAACCTCCGCAAAGGAGCCGCGACCAACGCGGTCCAGATCGCCCAGCAATTGTTGACTCACGCATGAGCCTTCCCACCTACACCCGATCTCAGCTCGCCCTTCGCAATGGGCAGGATCGAGACGAAATTTGGGTTGCCTACGAAGGAATCATCTACGATGCCACCCCGAGCCGACACTGGCGGGGGGGCATCCATTACAGCCATTGGTCCGGGCAGGATCTCACGGAAGAATTGAAAGATGCCCCGCATCGAGCGGAAGTCTTCAAGCGCCTAGAAGTGGTTGGAGAATTGAGTTGACTTTCCCCAGGTTTCAGCAATCGGTACACGCCCCCACACAGTGAATCATGTGCTGGATATGGGGGTGGATCACAAAGTAAAACCGATTTTTGCCTTCCTGTACGACGTCCACAATCCCCAAATTTTCCAGGGCTTTCAAATGTTGGGAGGTACTGGATTGGCTGATCGTCAATTGGGCCTGAATCTCTGACACGCTGAGTTTTTCTTTTTCGAGCAACAGTTCCACTAATAAGAGGCGGTCCGGATGCCCCATGGTTTTGAGTAGCTTACTCAAGGTCTTGAGCTTGTGTTGGGCTGAAAGATGGGCCACACTTTTCCAGGCACACGAAAGTAAGCCAGGGATGGCTGCTTGTTGCACCCGATACTCTACCCGCGGCCCGATGCGTTGGGATTGTAAAACCGCTAGCTGTTCCAAGGCCTTCAAGTGTTGAGAAGCTCCGGATTGGCTCACGCCCAATTGCTGATGGATGTCATTGACGTGTCTGGGGCCTTCTTCTGCCAGGTATTGCACCAATTGAAAGCGCACCGGATGTCCCAAATGCCGCATCAGCTGAGCGATGCGCTGGACTCGATCCTGGTTGGCAGATAATGGCAGAGGAGGCATATTTCAAATGTACAAAAATGAGACCGACTGATGCCAATGTATGAGAGATCGGGGGTAGGACAACCTTATCATCTGCTCGAAAGAACCTGGCTGGACAAGCGATGTCTTTTTGCTCTCCGCTTGGCGGGAGCATTGGGAGTTGGGAGGGGTAGGTGGCAGTCGCTCCGCGCCTGCAGGGGTTCTCATCATCATTTGATTCTACCGAGCTACGAATCGCTCCGCGCTTCGGTTGTTTGAAGCAGTTGGTTGCTGGAAACCCGCAGCCCGATAGGGATGCGCATTTCGGTAGCGTGGCCTAGCCCAAATGGTTCTTGCAGGCGCGGAGCGACTGCCATCTCCACAAGCACCAAAAAAAATCAAGCCATCTTTGGTGATACATCCTAGCCATTTCGTGTAGACTGCAAAAGTGTCCTAGCCCCAAGAGATCTATTCCTCTATCCGTTTTTCTATCAACCTGCTGATAGATTCTACCTGGACGGGGGCGGGTCTTGTGTAAGAGAGATCACAGAGATTCTCCCACTTCCCAGCTTGTTTTGCCTATCTTTGATCTTTGCAGCTTATGAGGATTTCTGATTGGATTCCAGCCCTCTCTTGGCTACCCCGATATCAACGTGCGCAGTTGCTCCCGGACCTTACCGCTGGGGTAACGGTTGGGGTCATGCTGATCCCTCAGGGGATGGCTTATGCCCTGATCGCAGGTTTGCCAGCCATCTACGGCTTGTATGCAGCAACCATCCCTTTGCTGATCTATGCGGTGCTTGGGACCTCCCGCCAGTTGGCCGTGGGGCCTGCGGCGCTGGTCGCCTTATTGACTGCTTCTGGCGTGGGGACCCTGGCCGAAGCAGGAACCGAGACCTACATTGCCGTAGCCATCGGATTGGCGTTCCTCGTAGGCCTGATTCAGCTGTTGATGGGCTTGCTGCGTTTGGGATTCATTGCCAATTTCCTCTCTGCTCCAGTGCTGACCGGCTTTACCTCCGCTGCGGCCCTGATCATTGGGCTGAGTCAATTGAAACACCTTCTGGGCATAGATTTGCCCCGCAGTCAGTACGTCCACGAGATCCTGATTTCCGCCGCAAAGGGCATTCAAGGAATTCATTGGCTGAGTCTGGCCATCGGGATTGGTGGCATGCTGGTGATCAAGGGAGTCAAACGCATCCACAGATTGATTCCCGGTGCGCTGATTGCGGTCATCCTGGGAATTGTGCTGGTGTGGCTATTTGGTTGGGAAAACGCAGGGGTACAAACCGTGGGAACTGTGCCGGAAGGTTTGCCTGCCTGGAAGGTGCCAGATTGGGGGAATCTCCCCTGGCAAGAGATGGTACCGATTGCGCTGGCGATTGGCTTGATCAGCTTCATTGAAAGCATTGCCATTGCCAAAGCGATGCATCAAAAACACCGCAACTACGAACTCCGTCCGAATCAGGAATTGATCGCCATGGGCCTTTCCAAAATAGGCGGAGCCTTTTTCCAGGCATTTCCCACCACCGGGGGACTATCCCGCACCGCGGTCAACGATCAAAGTGGAGCCAAGAGTGGCTTGGCTTCCCTCATCAGTGCAGGGGTAGTGATCATAACACTTCTCTTTTTGACCCCTTGGTTTTCTTCCCTCCCCAAGCCCATCCTGGCTTCCATCATCATGCTTGCGGTTTGGGGCTTGCTGGACCTTCAAAAAATTCGGTCCTTTTGGCGAATCGACCGCATGGATTTTTGGTTGGCCGTGGTCAGTTTCCTTGGCACCCTTGCCTTTGGCATTCAACTGGGCATTGGCCTTGGGGTATTGCTGAGCCTTGCCATGGTCATTTTTCGCTCTTCTCGCCCCCATTTTGCGGTCCTTGGCAAAGTTCCCAACAGTCATCACTACCGCAACATCGAGCGCTTTTCCCAATTAGAGGACCGAGCTGATCTGTTGATTTTTCGCTTTGATGGGCCGTTGTATTTTGCCAACGTGGCCTTTTTCAAAGAAAATCTGGAACTGGGAGCAGAACAAAAAGGAGCGTCTTTGCAAGCCATCATCCTCAATGCTGAAAGCATCAATCGACTGGATAGCAGCGGTCTCCAAACTTTGGAAGAGGTCTCTGTTCTGTATGGAAAACGGGGCATCAGAATCTTCTTCGCTGGCTTCATCGGCCCGGTCCGGGATGTGATGACCCAGTCCCGACTTTTTGCCCAAATGAGCAGTGGCATCTATTTCATGGGGATACAAGAGGCCGTAGACTTCTGGGATGCCGATGATCAAACCCAGGTTCCAAGACCCTTCCGGGAATATGTCACCCAACACAATTCGGAGCCGGAATCCTTTTGAGAAAGGCCGATCAACTAGGACCGGGTGTATCTCCCATATCACCACAAAAAGCATATCTCAGTAGGTGGCAGTCGCGATGCGCCTGTTTGCTTTCTGAATGGCATCGGTATTTACCCAGCTGCGAATCGCCATTCGCTTCGTTTTTTTGAGGTGCTTTTCCTTGTGTTCACACAATCGCAGCCCAGAGGGATACCCATTTCGGCAGGAAATCGAAGATAGAGGGATTGGGAGCAGGCGCATAGCGACTGCCATCTATTCCAAGCTCATCAATGGATTTGGGAGAGGTAACCTACCCCACTGTGATCAAGGTTACAGATAGATTGGAATTCCCTGCC
>JBCCCJ010000488.1:0-5219 GCA_039033615.1 Bacteroidota bacterium | reverse complement strand
GCTTTGTCTTTTAATGGGGCAGCCACAGTTTTGTTGACAACAGATGGAGCGGGTCCCTGACAACTACTGATTCCCAAGGCCAGGATTAGCAATAGAAAAATGGGTTTCATTGGTGTAAATTTTTTGTTCGTAGAAAGTCAAGTAATAGCGCGGGTCGATCAGTTTGGATCATATCAACGTCACGCTCCAGAAACCAATTGTAGGTTGATGGGTCCAGAGCAGCCTTTCGATCATCATGGCCCGCACAATGATGAGGCCAGAGGGAATTCACCCAAACCCCAGATCCGGATTCTCGAATATCACCGAACAAGCTAATGGTAGAAATGGTATCTGAAGGGACCGTGAATTCGAAAGCGATAGGCGGAAGGTGAGCTAGGTAATCCGAAATGATGGAATCAGCGCGAGGATCAGGCAATCGAATGATGGGCATGAAGTAGACCTCGTCTAATAACTGCCCGAAGTCAGACTCAACCTCACTCCTTGTTTTGGCTCCCTTGATGATGACCTGAGACAAGGTTTTGGTCTGGTTAGCTACCTCATAGCATTTGTCAAATAGGTTGTAGCCCTTATCCAGATTGACCAGGATCTTGCCTTTTGCCAGCAATAAGGCTTCCTCTAGGGTAGGTACCCTATGATCCGTAGGTACGCCCAACCCATCCATCAGCCGTAGGCTGCGTAAAGAATCAAAGCTCCAGTCAGCGATATTTCCGCTACCGGTAGTGGTCCGATCAATGGAAAGGTCGTGCATCAAAACGAGCACGCCGTCCTTGGTTTCACGGACATCTATTTCCACCATATCTACTCCCATATGAATGCAATTCTGGATAGCTTGGAGAGAGTTTTCTGGTGCATGGCGCCAATCGCCCCTGTGGGCAATGACCATGATTTCATCATTGTGTGAATCTTCCAGATTGGCAATTAGCTGGTTTAGCGTGGCGCCTGATTGAAGGGGATTGTCAAGGACCTGCTCTTCCTCACAGGGGCAAGAACAAGCAAACCATAGACAAGAAAGCAGGAGGAATCCGATGTGAAATTTCATAATGCGAGGAATGTGAGTACCCGACACTAGTATGTGCCAGGTACTCGTACATCAGTTTGATCAGTAGCCTTCGTTTTGGGTAATCGATGGATCCGTGTCAATTTGACTTTGGGGAATAGGTAGGACCAATTTGGTTTGATCGATTACGACATTCCGCCCGTTTTCTTGAAACCACTTATTCATGGTGGCTACGGCTGTTCCATTTCGTTTCAAATCAAACCATCGGTGCCCTTCCCCAATGAATTCGAAGCGTCGTTCTAGTTCGATGGCATCTCTTACTTCAGATGGGGAAGTTGCCGTGGTGCTGGCCAAGCCAGCGCGCTTTCTGACTTCATCCAGGTATGGAATCGCTTCTGAGGTACTGCCTGATTCGTTGAGGGCCTCTGCATATTTCAGGAGGACGTCAGCATATCGAATCACGTAATAATTGGTTCCTCCATCATTGACACCTGTAGCGGAGACTTCATACTTCAAAGAAAAGTAAAATGGATTGGCAGCAGTATCAATGCCAACATAGTCATCCTTCCGGCTGTCCTCAGGCGCGAATGAGTTCACAAAAGCAGTCGAAGGAAGGTTGTGTCCTTTTGCATTAGCAGTGGTGCCGGAGGGACGGAATTGAGAGGCAGCAGGACTTCCTTCAGAGTTTCCGTTTACCCCACTGGCGAATTGTACTTCGAATAACACTTCTGCATTTCCTTCATTGGTGCCACCAAAAACTTCCGAAGTGGATGGCATCAGGCTGTATGCACCAGAATTGACTACGGTAGCCAGGAGAGTAGCAGCTTCGCTGTATTTCCCTTGATTCATATGAACATCCGCCAACAACGCCTGTGCAGCCCCCTTGGCAGGTCTGCCAGGGCTTTTTTCCAGCGGCAAATCTGAGATTGCCTCGTTCAATTCAGATTCAATATTGGCATAAACTTGTTCAGCTGGGGTGCGACCTTGTCCAAAGAAATCAGAAGGATTCACCGTCTCTTCAAGCACAAGTGGGACATTGCCATACAATCGTACAAGGTTGAAATACAATAAGGAGCGGATGAATTTCATCTCTGCAATCCGAACAGATTTGTCCGAGGGGACTTCATAATCTATTTCTCCAATGCGATTCAACACCACATTCACCCGTTGGATTCCTTCATAGGACTCCCGCCAGATATCTCCGATTAGGTCATTGCCTGCATTGGTGGAGAAGTCATCTAGCTGGCCAAAGCGTCCGCCATCATTCGCGGCGATCTCTTCGAAGGCGTCTTCGGCTGGGATTTCGCCAACTCCGATCAAATCAAGACCATAGAGGCCCCCGTTTTGGAGCTGTGCATACACCCCTGCGATGGCGCTTTCCACTTCCGCTTCACTAGCGTAGAAGCTATTGGAGGCCTTTTGGGTGATAGGAGTGAGGTTCAAGTTCTCCTGGCAGGAAAATAGAGCCAGGGAAGAACACAGGCACAAAAGAATATGTTGAATGGATTTCATTTTTCGTAGAATTTAGCTTTTAGAAAGGGGAGGATTAAAACTTCAGATTTACCCCAATGGCCAGGAAGCGGGTCAATGGATTGGTGGTCTGAATCCAACCACGAGAAAGGGCCTGGGTAGTGGTGGAACGATCATCGATGCCATCTGGATTGTAGCCTCGAAAATTCGAAAGGTTGAATAGGTTGTTTCCCGTGAAGTACACCCGAAGACCATTCATGCCAAGGTTTTCGGTGACTGAAGCGGGGAAATTGTACCCAAGCTGTAGGCTTCTTAGCCGAAAATAATTAGCGTCCAACACGGCTAAGCTAGAGGCTCTGGTCAAGCGTCCGGCAGATGAAAAACTGGAAAAATCTGGTCTCCGGAAAAAGCCATCGGGATTGTCATCGGTGAAGTAGTTGTCGACATAGTATTTGGAAGGAACAAAGAAACCTTCCCCGCTATCCGCATAATACACCATGCGATCCGCAGCTTTGCGACCCTCCACACCATTGAATTGGGCATTCAGATACAAGCCTTTGAAATCGAGGTTGAAACCAAATCCATAGGTGAAATCCGGATTGTAGTCTCCCAAAAATGCCCGATCATCAGGGGTGATTTCTCCATCACCATTCACATCTCTAACTACATAGTCTCCTACTTCAGTGCCGGGTAGAGGAGTGATGGGGTCTGCATTGATTTGTTCCTGATTGCGGTATACCCCTTCGATGTCATAAGCATAGAACTGAGAAATGCTCTCTCCTACTTTGGTGATGAAGCCCATCCCTCCATTGCTGACGATGATTTGCTCCTGACCAGCACCTAGCGCGATCACTTCATTTTGATTGGTCGTCATATTCGCATTGAATCCAAGCCCAACCTCGCCCTGCTTAAATCCTTGACCTCTGAATTCCAGTTCAAATCCTCGATTCGCCAACTCGCCAATGTTTTGCAGGGAAGTAGAGAAGCCGGACTGTTGTGGAACGGGCACACTCAGAAGGAGATCTGTGGTGTTGGAGGTGTAATACTCTGCAGTGATGAAGAGACGATCATTGTAAAAACCAAGGTCTAAACCGAGGTTTAGGGAAGTATTGGTTTCCCAGGCAAGATCTGCATTGGGAGAAGTCGAGGTAAAGGCACCGGCAACCAATCCCTCTTCGATCACATAGTTATCCTGGCCGATCAAGGCGATGGAAGCAAAATCTCCAATCTGGTTATTGCCAGTTTGTCCCCAGGTCGCTCGGATCTTGGTAAAACTGATGGCTCCATTTTGGGGAAAGAAATCTTCATTGCTAATGGTCCATCCACCTGATACCGAAGCAAAGTTTCCATACTTGGTATTGGCACCAAAACGAGAAGAACCATCACGTCTCAGAGAAGCGGATATAGAGTATTTGTTGTCAAAATCATATTGTAGCCTGCTGAAATAGGATTCCAAGGCCCATTTACTGCCTACATTGGTTGCTACAATGGTGGATGCCCCAGCAATGTTCCGGAGGTTGTCATCGGTGAAATCCTGACTCTCAAGACGTACTCTGTTGAAGGTCTCCTGCTGGTATGAGTACCCAGCTAGCGCATTGATGGTATGTTTCCCAAAGGTGTTGATATAGGTCAGTAGATTCTCATTGATGATATTTTCCCGTTTGGTGTCGCTCCTGAAACCCATGGTTTGGGAATTGGCTACTGGCGTCCGGTAGTTTCCAAGGGTGGAGGGTGCGAAAAATTCCTCTACACCAGTGTTATAATCTCCTCCGATGGAAGTTTTGAACTTCAGGCCTTTAACGGGTTCTATCTCGATGAAAGTATTCCCAAAGGCCCGGAAAAAATTGCGGGTATAGTCGGTCATTTCCATGGTCGCGATCACGTTACCAGAGATAGGCCCGTCCCAGTTCGCATTGTTGTCTTCGATTTGGGTGGCTGGAGCCAAGCTGCCATCTGGATTATAAATCTCGTAATAGGGGTGCATCAGAATGATGGCCAACGCAGGATCGGGCTGGGCGCCTAGGTTAAAATCTGACCAACCCCGAGAACCGACAGGATTGGCATTTCCTAGAGCAATGTTAGAAGAAATCCCAAATCGGATGTAGTCATTGACCTGAGAATTGAGTTGGACATTGTTGGTGCCCCGTTGGTAATCAGAATCAATGATGATATTGTCCTGGTTAAAATAGCTGAAAGAAATGGAGTAATCGGTTTTGTTAGATCCTCCAGCCAGATTCAGGTAATGATTCTGTTGGGGAGCAGTTCGGAAGAGCGCATCTGCCCAATCGGTATTGATCAATCCTGGAGTTCCGTCCAAATAGGGCTGTAGAAAAGGCTGAATACGACTTCTTTTGCCGCCCCCATTGGCATCTCTGGTTTCATTGTCATCTGTGATGCTGCGACCTGCCCCTCCAGAGAGGTAGCCAAAGTTTCTGGCATCGTAATCAAACTTTGCCGTCTCATAAGCATCTGCCAGCTCAAAATTATCAATCCGGTTTTGGAATCCGACATAGCCATCATAGGTGACCTGTAGGCTACCAGCTTGGCCTTTTTTGGTGGTAATCAAGATCACTCCATTGGCTGCACGAGATCCATAAATCGCGGCTGATGCGGCATCCTTTAGGATTGAAATGGATTCAATGTCTTGGGTATTGATAGAGCTTACCGAAGATCCTTCGGTCAAAGGGTTGCCATCTACAACGATCAATGGATTGCTTCCCGCTGTTAAGGTTCCAATTCCCCGGATTTGAAT
>JBCCCJ010000487.1:0-5220 GCA_039033615.1 Bacteroidota bacterium | reverse complement strand
TTTATTTTCTCTTTTTTTCCTGTTGATCCTCTCTCTTTGGCTCCCGGCACAGGTGAGCCTCGAGTATTATCTACCTGATGGAACCAGCTATGACCCAGCCATTCCTACCCCGGAAGAAGTCCTGGGATACCAGGTAGGCGAATGGCATGTCAGCCATGACAAACTGGTTCAATACATGACCACCCTCGCTGCGTTTTCGGATCGGATGAGCATTGATACCATTGGCTTTACCTACGAACGGCGGCCGCTGCTGCATCTGACCGTGAGCAGTCCGGCTAATCACCAGCGGATGGAGGAAATTCGAACCCAGCACCTCCAATTGACCGACCCTGAGAACTCAGAAGAGCTGAATATCAACGAGATGCCCGTGGTCGTTTGGCTAGGGTATAACATTCATGGGAATGAGGCAAGCGCTTCTAACTCCGCCCTATTGGTGGCCTATCACTTGGCTGCTTATCAGGGAGAGGAAATGGAAGAGATGTTGGACAATATGGTCGTAATCTTGGATCCATGTTTCAATCCAGATGGCCTCCAGCGATTCGCGACCTGGGTGAATTCACACCGCGGGATCAAAGTCCTCAATGCTGACCCCAACAGCAGAGAACATAACGAAGCCTGGCCACGAGGTCGCACCAATCACTATTGGTTTGACCTCAACCGAGACTGGCTACCAGTCCAACACCTGGAATCTCAGGCACGGATTGCTCGATTCCATCACTGGAAGCCCAATTACCTGACGGATCACCACGAGATGGGGACCAATTCTACCTACTTTTTCCAACCAGGGATTCCCTCTCGCAACAATCCCCTGACCCCGCAGAATACGTTTACCCTCACCTATAAAATGGCAGAATATTACGCCGCGGCCTTGGATGAAATTGGTTCTCTGTACTACACCGAAGAGAGTTTTGATGACTTTTACTATGGCAAAGGCTCTACCTATCCAGATGTGAACGGAGCAGTCGGCATTCTCTTCGAGCAAGCTTCCAGCAGGGGCCATGTACAAGAGAGCGACAATGGCTTACTCGATTTTCCTTTCACCATTCGAAATCAACTGGCTACCTCTCTCGCTACGCTACAAGGCACCTTTGACTTGCGAACAGATTTGCTGGAGCACCAGCGGAATTTCTACCAAACTGCCATTGAATCTGCTCAAAAAGACCCAAATCAAGCCTATATGTTTGCTGCGGCCAAGGATGAGCAGCGGACCCATCAATTCATCCAGATGCTCCTGCGTCATCAAGTGGAGGTGTACGGCCTGAATCAAACATTGACGGTGAACGGTCGCTCTTTCGGCGCAGGAGAAGCTTTCGTGGTGCCTTTTGAGCAACCTCAATATCGCTTGGTGGAGGCCATGTTTGGCAAGGTTACGACTTTCCAGGACAGCTTGTTTTATGATGTTTCGGCCTGGACGTTGCCCCTGGCGTTTGATTTGCCTTATGAGGCGGTAGGCGCCAAAGCCTTCTCTTCCAAACTTCTGGGAGATCGCCTGACAGTTGCGCCTACGTTTACCTCAAAGGAAGTGGATGCAACTTACGCCCTTGCTTTTGAATGGTATCACTACTCTGCTCCTGCCCTACTCAACCAGATCGTTTCGAACGGCATTCGGGCTAAGGTTGCTACCCAATCCTTCACCCATCAGGATGGGCGTGCTTTTGAGCCGGGGACCGTGGTAGTTCCCCTGGAGAATCAACATCTGTCGGCAGAAGACCTACGGACGAAAATCCAAGCGTGGGCGAATCAATTTGAGGTCCCATTGTTTGGTTTTCCATCCGGCAATACCGCTGGCACTCGTTTGGGAAGTGGGTCTTTTCGTTCTCTGAAAGATCCCAAAGTGGTGATCTTAGCCGACGGAGACATCAGCAGTTATGAAGTAGGGGAAGTGTGGCATTTGTTGGACTACCGCATGGAAATGGATGTTACGATCCTGCCAGTAGATCGGGTCGGACGAATGGATCTATCTCGCTACGGAACCATCGTGATGGTGGGCGGTGGCTACCGCAGTCTAGACGGCAATGTAGCCAATAAAATCAGCGAGTGGACCAGTGGTGGAGGCACCTTGATCGCCTACAAAAGTGCCATCAACTGGCTGAAAAAGCATAGCTTGTCCAACATCAGCTTCAAGAGTGCGGAAAAAAGCCCCGCCTTGGCAGATATGGCCTATGCTGATCGGAGCAAGGTGCGAGGCGCACAGGTAACCGGAGGGGCCATTTTTCAGGCCGAGCTTGATCGGACGCACCCGCTAGGCTATGGGTACGAGCAGGACCAAATCGCCGTTTTCCGCAACAGCAATCTTTTTCTTAGTCCTATCGAAAATACCCTCCAACAACCCCTGCGGTACACCGAGGAGCCGCTACTCAGTGGCTACGTTTCGGAGGAAAATCTGGAAGCCCTGAAAGGCAGCGCGGTGATTCAAGTCGAGCGCAGAGGCCGAGGGCACGTCATTGCGATGACGGATAACCCCAATTTCCGGGCTTTCTGGTACGGCACCAACAAATTATTCCTGAATGCGGTCTTTTTTGGACCAGTGATTCAGTAACTTCTTTTCCACGGCAATCCTTCCTTCTTCCATGCTCACTTCTTCAACGACCGGGAACATGACCTTGGAAATTTGTATTGACAGCCTGGCCTCTATGGAAGCAGCCCACATCGGTGGGGCGGATCGCATCGAATTGTGTGCAGGTCTGGCCATAGGGGGTACTACGCCTCCCCAAGCCTTATTAGAAGCCTGTCTCGCCTTGGACGGACCGCCCATCATGGTGATGGTCCGTCCCCGGGCGGGAGATTTTCTCTACTCCCCAGCCGAAATCAAACTCATGACGCGCAGCATTGAGCTTGTCAAGAAACTGGGTGCCAACGGCGTAGTCTTTGGGGTGCTGAGCAGAGACGGCCAAATTGATCGAGATGCCAGCTTGCGCTTGTTGGAAGCCGCACGACCGATGGAAGTGACCTTTCACCGGGCTTTTGATGTGTGCCGAGATCCTTACGAAGGGCTGGATGTCTTAGTGGAATTGGGGGTCGATCACCTCCTGACCTCGGGTCAGGCACCTGACGCTGAAAAAGGCATTCCGCTCCTTCACGATCTGGTCAGTCGGTCAGGTGGGAGGCTTCAAATCATGGCGGGGGCTGGGGTTCGCAGCTTGAATGTGGGGCGAATCATTCGGGAAACGGGCGTTTCTGCCTGCCATGCCAGCGCCAGTCGGCTGATAGAGAGCGAGATGACCTTTCGCCATCCGACGGTGTACATGGGATTGCAGGAGATCAATGATTATCAGCGGAAGCAAACCGACCCCATTCTGGTACAACAACTCAAAAAGGAGATGTTGGCGGCCTTGGCTGGCTGATCAGTACAACGCCATGCTGAAGCGAGGACGAAACTGCTTCGTGATCGGATGCTGTTCGCCCAATTGATGGAAAATGGCAACGGTAGCCCGCCGAGCCAATTCTTTCTGAATAGACTTATCCAACATGATGGATCGAATGAGATGATCCAGGGCGACTTCAACTTGGCGCTGTCGCCAAGCCGCTACCGCTTCGGTCAACGCTGGCACCGCTTTGGGGTGTCCCTCTTCAGATGGGGAAAAGGTGGTCAACTCGGCCAATGATTTCAGGTCGGCAACCTTTGGGTAGAGAGGATGGCCCTCGTGGATGGGCGTGAGGTATTCCAGGGCCTTTTCTGGATCTTGGGAAATGTTGATCTGAGCCAAAGCGAGCCGCGCTTCCAATAGGTCCGGATGCTGGGCAGAGAACTCTTCCAAGGCGAGTTGATGCTCAGGCGTGGGCTCAGCACGCCATTGCTGCACCAGCCCTTTGAATGCCTCAAAATTGGGATCGGGCAAATGCTGGGTCAGCCAGCGTTCGATTTGATATTTGGGCAAGGCTCCTTGAAAGTCGGCGATTTTCTCTCCCTTGGAAAACATCATCACCGAGGGGATGCTCTGGATGCCGTATTGCTGTGAAAGGGCTTGGTTGGCTTCGGTATCCACCTTGACCAGTTCCCATTGCCCCTCGGCCTCTCCCGCCAGTTCTTCGATCACCGGCCCCAAAATTCGACAAGGCCCGCACCATTCCGCCCAAAAATCGACCACGACGGGGACTTCCTGACTGCGATCCAATACCTGGGTTTGAAAATCAATGACTCCTGCTGACATAGCTGCTTTTTTACAAACATACGGCTTGGCTTTCATTCTCAAAAGTGAGCGGGATCACAGAAATGCTGTGCGCGCCCCTGGCATCCTCCCGCCAAAGCGGTTATTTTCTCCCTCTCACCAGCCAGTGATCCCATGCATCCTACCACCCTCGACCAGGAAATTCCTCTGAACCAAGCCCAGATCGACTTCTATCAGATCCATCGCTTTCTCAAAGTGCCCCAGGTGTTCTCCCCAGAGGAAATAGCTTGGGCCAAAGGGCATATCGCCCGAAAGGTTACAGAGCTTAGCTCCCAACACGATCCTTTGGATCAGCGAGATACCTACGGCAAAGCCTTCCTTCAAATCTTCAACCTTTGGCGCACGGATGCTGCCATTCGGCGATTTATCTTCAGCAAGCGACTGGCCAAGATCGCAGCCGATTTGCTGCAGGTAGAGGGGGTGCGGATGTATCACGACCAAGCCCTCTTCAAAGAAGCAGGTGGCGGCATCACGCCCTGGCACGCGGATCAGTACTACTGGCCGCTGGATACCGACAAAACGGTCACGGCCTGGATTCCGCTCCAAGCGACCCCCCTGGAAATGGGACCGTTGGAATTTTCCGCAGGCAGTCATCGAATCGTCGAAGGCCGGGAATTGATGATTGGAGATGAAAGCGAAGCCCAAATCGGGACCCGACTCAAAGTAACGGATTTTGCACACGTGATCGAGCCCTTCGAGTTGGGCGAAGTCAGCTTCCACTCCGGCTGGGTCTTTCACCGGGCCGGGGCCAATCAAACTGATCAGGTGCGGCAGGTCATGACCGTCATTTTCATGGACAGAGACATTCGCCTAAAAGCTCCCACCAACGCCAACCAACAAAACGACTGGGATACCTGGTGTCCGAGTGCCAAGATTGGGGAAGTGATTGATACGCCGTTGAATCCGGTGATGTGGGAGCGGGCCACACCACTGGACATTTCTTGAATTCCTTTTGATTTCCTGCTATCCAAGCATGACGTCGCCTGCCGCGGGCCATCCTTTTTTGTCGGCAAAAAAGGATGCAAAAAACCGCCGAAGTCCCATGCAACGC
>JBCCCJ010000486.1:0-5224 GCA_039033615.1 Bacteroidota bacterium | reverse complement strand
TGAATAAAGAATAATTCACCTCTAGGGAGCGTATGCCGTCATCTGAACATCTTGCCAAGGGGGAAACATTTTTATTTTGGATAATGATTCGGCCAAATTCTTACAATTTGTTAATCAATTGCCCTTTTCCATAGAAAAAAGAAAGTTGTACTTTTGGCCAAACTTCTATCGCCATGAAAAGTGTGCTCCTGCTCCTGGGAACGATTGGATTTTCCTACATGCTAAACCAGATCTTGCTCCGATTTTCAAAAAATTTTGGAGTGGAGAGCAGACAGGGCCAAAATTTGGTGCGTTGGGCCAGTACCTCAAAGCCAACTACGGGCGGATTTTCTTTTTACATCACTTTCCTGGTAGGGAGCCTGATTCTGCTTTTGTTGCGTCCAGGAGTATCCTTGCAATCAGACCCATTTTTGGGGCTATTTCTGAGTGCCACCCTCGCCTTCATGATTGGCTTTGCTGATGATGCCTATGGAACCCATCCGGGTCTGAAATTTCTGGGGCAGGTCATTTGTGGAGTCATCCTCATTGGCTTCGGGATTTCCATCAAATATTTTTCTCTGATCAATCCCAATTTATGGCTGTTAGACTACGCGCTGACGGTATTTTGGGTCGTCGGACTGATGAATAGCCTGAACATGCTGGACAACATGGACGGCGTAACGACCACCATCGCTACGACCATCTGCCTCGTTGCCATGATGATGGTGATTGCGACCAGTAATGTCGGGATGCCTGATATGTTCTATGTCTTGATCGTGATCATCGGCGGCTATGTAGGCTTTCTGTTCTGGAATTGGCGACCCGCCAAAGTGTACATGGGAGACACTGGAAGTATGTTTGTGGGGCTGGTAGCGGCCTTCTTTGGCATCACCTACTTTTGGAACCTCAATCCCTCTCCTGATAACATCTCCTTGAGTCGAATCGCGGTGATTCCCATCATGGTATTCCTGGTTCCGATCATGGATACCACCTTTGTAACCATCGCCCGCCTCAAGCGAGGAAGCTCTCCTTTTGTCGGGGGAAGCGATCACTTGACTCACAACCTGGTACGAGTGGGCTTGGCGGAAGAAATGGTGCCGGTTACCCTCGGCATTGTTTCCATCATCTCTGGGATGTTGGCGATCTTCGCCTATAAACTTACTCCAGAATGGCGCTCCTTCTACAGTTGGCTGTTCGGGGCCTATCCAATCATCGTGATGAGCTTGTTCGCCTTTTTGTATATCAAGGGCACCCGGATCGGAAAAATGCGGGAGAAACTCGCTGAACAAGAGAAGCAGCAAGCAGCAGCCACTCCTCCGGCTGAACCGATGACTTCTCTCGCCAACTGATCTCATGCACCTGCTGTACGTGCAACAACTGCTGATTCTGCCCGGCATGAGGGGGAATCCGCGCTGTTGGCAATTCGCAAGTCAGTGGCAGCGAGCCGGCCATCAAATCAGCTTCTTGACTTCCACCGCAAATTGGCCAGCAGAGATACTAGCGCAGGCTGAGAAACGACAAGGCTACCATTTCTTGTGTGTAGCAGGCATCAACTTGTATGCACTTCCAGTTGCATATCAGCATGAAATGCCTTTTTGGCGAAGGATTCTTAGCTGGCTTCGGTTCTTTTTTCGGGCCAAACGAATCTCCCATCATCTGCCCAAGGCAGACGCGCTCCTCGCGTATTCTGCTCCCCTCAGCGTCGGAGAACTGGGCAGGCAACTCGCGAAGAACTGGCAGATTCCTTTCTACTTTGAGGTCGCGGATGTATGGCCAGATGTTCCCATGGGGATGGGGGTAATTCCCAAAGGGCGTCTCGCCAAGTGGCTGATTCAGCGAACCAATCGCATCTATGCGGAGTCCGAAAAAATCTTTCCCTATTCAGTGGATATGGCAAGGCAAATCGTGGCGCATGGGGTATCAGAAAGCGACATTCAGATCAGTCCCAATGGCGTGAATCTGGAGCAGTTGGCTTTTCATCCCAGAAAAGCCCATCCTGGCCCTGTCCGATTGATCTATACTGGTACCATCGGTCGTGCCAATGATCTTTCCCAAATCATTCGGGCCATGCATTGGATCGAACAGCAAGCTCCGGGCCTAGCTGAGCTCACAATCATCGGAGGAGGCAATGATCAGGAACGGGTGCAACGATTGGCCGCAGAATTGGGGGGTAAATCGGTTGAATTTCGCAGAGCTTGTTCCCGCGAAGAAGCAACCGAGGCGCTGGCATCCGCGGACATCGGTCTCCTCAGTTTTGCTCCCTACGAGGTTTTGCAAGCCAATAGCGCAACCAAATTTTTTGACTACCTGGCCTCGGGACTACCCATCGCCATCAATTATGAAGGCTGGCAGGCAAGGCTCTTGCAGGAGCATGCCTGTGGCATATCTGCCCCCATAGGAGAGTGGCAGGTGTTCGCGCAGCGCTTGCTTCACCTGATTCAACAGCCCAATCAGTGGGAGGAGATGGGAGAGCGGGGGAGAGCGTTGGCTGAGGCAAAGTTTGATCGGAGAAAGCTTGCGGAAAAGATGTTGGAAGCATTAGTTGTCAAGGAAACCATTTGACTTGGCCAAGGTCATCCACTATCTTTCGAGGATATGGAAACCAAACTCATCCCCCCCATCCCCACTGGCACTTCTCTCACCTGCAAAGGTTGGTTGCAGGAAGCGGCCTATCGCATGTTGCTCAACAACCTTGCGCCCGATGTGGCAGAGCAACCAGAAGAACTGATCGTATATGGTGGCTCCGGCAAAGCTGCTCGGAATCCAGAGGCCTTTCGCCTCATTCTCAAGGCCCTGAAAGACCTGGAAGACGATGAAACCCTGCTGATTCAATCTGGCAAACCCATTGGGATTTTGCCCACCCACCCTGACGCTCCACGGGTACTCATCGCCAATTCTCTGCTGGTTCCCAATTGGGCAAATTGGGATCACTTTCGCGAACTGGAACGCAAAGGCCTGATGATGTACGGCCAAATGACGGCTGGTTCCTGGATTTACATTGGCACCCAAGGCATTCTCCAAGGGACCTACGAGACCTATGCCTCACTTGCCAAACAGCATTTTGGGGGGAAGCTAGAAGGAACCCTCAATGTAACCGCAGGCTTGGGTGGCATGGGAGGCGCTCAACCTCTGGCCATCACCATGAATGGCGGCGTTTGTTTGGCTGCGGAATCAGAAGCCTGGCGCATCCAACGGCGGCTGGAAACCAAGTATCTGGACGTGATGTGTGAAGACATTGACTCGGCCATTGATCTGGCAGTAGCTGCGAAACAAGCTGGAGAAGCCCGCTCTTTTGGGGTCAGCTGTAATGCGGTGGAACTGTTGCAACGCCTGCAAGAGCGCGGCATCCAGGTAGATACCCTGACTGACCAAACTTCGGCTCATGACGAATTGAATGGCTACTTCCCGACGGGCATGTCCGTAGAGGCCGCGAAGGTCTTGCGACAGCAAGATCCTAAGGCCTATGAAGCTCGATCTCTGGATACCATGTCGGAGCACGTCCGCCTGATGTTGACGTTTCAACAAAGTGGAACCATCACCTTCGATTACGGAAACAACCTGCGAGGCCAAGCCCATGACAAGCGGGGAGTAAGCAATGCCTTTGATTTCCCAGGCTTTGTGCCAGCCTTCATCCGACCTCTGTTTTGTGAGGGAAAGGGACCTTTTCGGTGGGCAGCCCTGTCAGGTGATCCAGAGGATATCTATGCGACGGATCAGGTGATCCTGGATCTCTTTCCAGAAGACGAAGCCTTGGCGCGTTGGATTCGATTGGCCCAGGAGAAAGTGGCTTTCCAGGGTTTGCCAGCTCGAATCTGTTGGTTGGGACAAGGAGAAAGAGAAAAGGCTGGCTTGGCCTTCAACGAACTGGTTCGTACCGGCAAAGTCAAAGCGCCCATCGTCATCGGTCGAGATCACCTCGATACGGGTTCTGTCGCTTCGCCCAATCGAGAAACTGAGGCGATGAAAGACGGCTCTGATGCGGTGGCTGATTGGCCCATTTTGAATGCCTTGATTAATACGGCGGGAGGAGCCAGTTGGGTATCGGTTCACCACGGCGGTGGGGTAGGGATGGGCTATTCCATTCATGCCGGACAGGTCTGTGTGGCCGATGGCACAGACGCGGCTGCTACGCGACTCTCCCGGGTCCTTCACAATGACCCGGCGATGGGGGTATTCCGGCATGCGGATGCTGGCTATGATATCGCGAAGGATACGGCACGAAGAGAACGCCTAGATCTGCGCGAGCGATTGAGCTAAGGGGTAGCAAGCACTACTCAAAGAAAGGACGGAGAAAGGTGATCAAGGGATCAATTGCTGGATGATCGAGTTGCCAATGTTCTCGATTGGTATAGTCTCGAAATCGGTCTTTCGCCTTTCTCTGCTTCGTTTTATCTAACAAGGCAGATAAATAGGCATATACTCTTGCTTTTCGATTGGGAAGAGATAAAGCGAGGCCAGATTCTTGTAGGCATACTTCGTATTGATCCCAACATTGGTTGATAGATTGTTTATCCCTAGCCAATAGTTGAAGCAGTAAGGTCTCTAGGTCACCTGGATCTTGATGATTTGGAAAGAGAAATATGGCATAAGAAAAAGGCGCTGCTCGAAAGAGTTCGTTTATCTCCTGAGTTCGTTGCCCACAATCGTCATCTGCATCAAATATGATTACGTTCTGTCCTCCTTGATCATGGTTCGCCTCCATTCGATTGCGAATGGCTTGATTACCAACCCCGGTCCAACCGTTGGAAGTCAAAATGTGTTTTGCAGAAAAGGGGAGATCGAAGCGAGAATGAATGACATCTAGCAGAAATGTTCGATCTGCGTCCCCTTCAACCACGAATAAGAGCTGAGACTTCATTTTCCCCCTCGGAGTTCAATATCTTGAGCCATTGCAAACTGTAAACCACTGAACTGGGCCGGATATGCTTTGATCTCTCCATTAGGAAGTTCTCGTAACGTATAAATTCTGGCCAATTCTTGGTTTTCTACCATGTGGTCTGATGCTAATAACTTGGTAAAGGCTCTCAGACATTCTTCATTATGAGTGGTGATAAATAACTGAACATCGTGCCTTTTGGCACTTAAAACGACCACTTTCCATAGATCGGGATAACGTGAAAAATGAAAACCTGTATCTATTTCGTCAATCATTAACCGTTGTCCTGATCGAGCCGCAATTTCGATAAGAATCCGAGCCAATCTAAGCACTCCATCCCCATAGGAAAATAAAGGTCGAAGTGCATCG
>JBCCCJ010000485.1:0-5230 GCA_039033615.1 Bacteroidota bacterium | reverse complement strand
CTACAGAAACAAGCAGGCGCATCGCGACTGTCATTTACTGGGATGGTCTTTTTCTGGTGCCATATGACGTACCCCCAAACATGGTCTAATTCTCTGTTTTAGCGGATCAATCCCGCCGAACGAACTTTCGGGTAGCGATCAGTTGGTCTTCCACGATCAGTTGATAGAGATACATCCCTTGGGCCAATGGCTGCCCGCCATCGGTCCGACCTTTCCAGCGAACCGAATGGAAACCTGCATGAGTTGGCACCTCCGTCAGTCGAGCCAAGACTTGGCCTTGCAGTGATACCACTCGGAGTTCCACTACTTTCCCTTCCACCTCCGGAGGAAGACTATAGGCAATCGTGCCGCCTCCTTGGGTAGGATTGGGAGCAAATTCAAGCAAAGCAGCCTGACTGGGTTGGATGTCCTCCAGCCACGCTTCGGGACCATAGTAGAAATCCAACCATTGGGTACCAGGCCCTGAGATCAAGTAGCGGGAATGGCGACGCATATCTACCTTCTGTTGCCGTTGCGGATCAAATAGGACCAAGCCTGGACCTGTCTCCCCAAAATATGCTGGATGCCACTCCAGATAGGTAGATTCTTTGGAGTCCGGGATGGTCAGCTGAAATCGCCAGTGGTATCGCTCTTGGGTCGCCACGACTTCATACGCCAGGTGATCCTGACTTTCCAAGGTCATCCGAACCTGCCCGCCCCAATGCGGCGGCGCAATCCGATCTTGACGATCATACCCAATTTGAGCGTCTGGGTGCATCCCTATTCCCGCCGCATCATAGCGGGCTTCTCCCTGGATCAATTCAACATCCGCCCACCATACGCTCGAATCCAAAGGTGCGGCGGGAAGCGGTTGTGCCCGCCTACAGGGATTGGGGCTTTGGAGACAAGGGTCTTTGGTGAAGGGAATGGTCAAGTCGGTGGCTTGTTCTGCCCAGACCAAGAGGCCAGATTGACGCGAGAGATTGCTGGCTACCACCCAGTCGCCTTCTTTCATTTCATAGGCAGTCAGTTCAGGGTCGCCATTGGCGTTCATCACACTGTCCCAAAGGAGGCCAAAGTTGTAGGGCGTGCCGATCAGGTTCCAGCCTTGCCTCAAGGCAAGTACTGCCGGCTCCTCCTCCCAATGGGTCGGAAATTCTCCCGCTCCCATCCCTATCTCGCCATCATGATCAGTAATGAGTAGGTAACTTTCTCCGGGGGTCAATTCGCTGAACTCGGACTCATACTCTTCCAGACCAATTTCCGTACGGGAAGAGCTGCCTGGATTCAGGCCAAATAAGCGCCATTTTCGGGGCCGATAAGTCCCCAGGTCGTCTTCGAGAATTTGTTCTCCACTGGCTGCGGCCTGCATGGGATAACTGATCAGGTTATAGGCTTTTCTGCGGTTGAAAAGCTGATCGCCAAAGCCGAGGTCGGAGGTGCGTTGGAGATTGGCATAAGGCAGGCCCGGATCCGTGCTGTAGCTGCGAAAAGTTCGCTTGATTGGTGCAACGGCCAACAATTCTCCTTGATCGTCAAAGAGAGAAGCGGTCAACTGAAAGCCCATGCTGTCCGTGCGCAAGAAAGCACGATCTAGGTCCCAGATCAAGAAGGCAGAATCCCCCCGTTGGAGCCAAGCATCAGCCGGAATCTCCAGGGAATCAACGGTAGAAACAGAAAGGCCTTCCAGGTACAGGTTTGCGTACGCTACCTGATTCTCCCCTTGAAACCCATAATTCAGGCTGAGCAGATCCTCGGCTTGGCTCATATCAACATGAAGCGGCAGGTCGGTTTGGAAAAAGAAGGGAACTTGTGGGTCCAGAAAAATGGTTTTTCGGAACAAATTGTTGGATTCTTCTCGCTCAAATACTGCATCCTCCCCATCAATCCAGATAAACACGTAAGCCAGATTGTTTTCCCATTGCGGGGGCAAAACGCTAAGCACGGACAGCGGAAATTGCACGGAAAAAGAACGGGAGCCTTGCTCGGCAATCTCCTCAATGGAAAAGCTTTGCAGGAAGACATCATCCAAGGCCGAAAACTGCGGATCAGGAGATACGTACAATTGCAGTTCATGGGCTTCGGCGACTTTGCCCCCCAGGTTTTGGATGAGCAGCTCCAAGTTGATCCAACTGTCCAATCCCAACCGCTGGGGTTGCAGGGATACTTCGCTCAGGGTCAAATCTGGCAAATTGCCGCTGACGGGGTCTTCGATGGTGAAGCTTTGTTCCGCGCTGGCAAACGCTCCCCCCGCAAACAGCGGATCTATGGCTTGGACATTCCAATGATAGGTGCCCGGTGCGAGGTTTTGGAAGCTAGCCTGGGTTTGGCTGGGCGAATTTCCAGCGGCAGGTACATATCGTTGACCGCTAGAAAGGGCTGCCAGCGGCGACTGTAATTCGGTTCCTTCGCTGGTCCGACCGATCACCAGGTTGTAGCTCAAGCCTTCGCTGGCGTGGGTGTCGTCGGTACTTTCGTTCCAGGACAATTGAACGCCATTGGATCCCAGCGTACTGCTGCTCAGGCCAAAAGGCGCTGAGGGAGGCGTATTTTCGCTTTGGGTTTGGTTCTCAATCATCCGAATGAGGGCTTGCCCACTACCATTTTGCCCTAGCACCATCAGGTCGGGATCACCATCCTGATCGGCATCCAGTGGCACGAGTTGAGAGATCGAGGCGATTCCCTCGCTTACCAGGGAGAGGGTTTGTACGTCAGCAAACCCACCCGAAACCCAGGTAGAAACGGTGAGAGCCGAGGGATTGAGACTTGTCGCGAGCGTGAGATCCTGGGTACCGTTTTGATCCCAATCATACAGCAGGGCCACGGGCTCCCTCACGATGCGGCTACTACTGCCTCCTTCCCAATTCCCGCTAGGTAGTTGGCGATACACCTGCAACTCAAAGCTGTCCGCAGCGATCTCCACGAAGGCCAGCACATCCTGTCTACCATCCTGGTTCACGTCCCCCAACAGCAGTTCGGCAATGGGGCCAGGGCTGACAAAGACGGGGTTGCGGACCGAGAAGGAACCGCTTTCATTTTCTCGGACCTGTACGAGATATTGGCCTTGAATGGGCGCATTTGGGACGTGGAGATAATCCCAATCTCCATCCTGATCCAGGTCGTGATAGCGGGTGATGCCTTCGGAAACATCGAGATTGTCAAACGGGACAAAGCCTTCGGTTTGACGATTTTCCCAGCGTCGAGTAGAAGTCTGCGAGAGGAGGTCTGGGTCTCCGTCTTGGTCGAAATCTGCCCAGAAGGGTTCCAGTATCCCCCCATTTCCGGCTGGAAAGCCAGAGCTGATCAACCCAAACCCGAGCGGCAATTCATTGCTCCAGATGCGAGCCGCCCCATCGACTGTGGTACCAAAGAGGTCAGGATCGTTGTCGAGATCCCAATCCACCCAACTGACCTCCGCCAGCGGAGTCAGAGCTTCTTCTGCCGGGAAGAGTTTGGTCTGCGTAGTCCAACGTTGATTTTCTCCTTGTTCCCACAGCCAGCCACTCTGGCCTCCTTGACTCGCCAAGCCGGAAAGAGCCGCATCAAGGTCGCCATCCTGATCCCAGTCGGCCAAGGCGATAGACAAGACCTCATCCGGAGCAAATGGCAGGGGGAGCGCCCCCCCGAAATAATTCACACAAGCAGGCAAGACCTCGACTACCCGAGCGGTAGTATCCCGGCAGACGAGATTGCTACCAGCGATGGCTTCGTTCGCGATGAGAGTGACCGAAAATTCCGCCCCAGCATTGGCAGCGGGGTAGGCGTACACAGGATCTTCATCCGTGCTGCTAGCGCCATTGCCGAAATCCCAAGTGAAGGTCAGCTCATTGGTAGGATTACCTGTAATGGAGGTGTTGAAAAACGGAACCTCTGACTCGGGGCAAAGCTCCGTAGCGTCTAAGGTGAAGCTAGCTTCGGGCGGAGCGTGGATGGTGAGGGGGACGGTTGTCTGGGCTGCGCAGCCATTGTTGACCGTCAGGGTGACCGAATAGGTGCCAGCTTGGGAATATGTGTGAGTTGGGTCTTGTTCCAGGCTGATGGTGCCATCGCCAAAATTCCAGGTCCAGGTATCGGGGGGGCGTGCCGGAGTGCCGACCTCGGTCGAGCAGTTCATGACACGTCCCTCGCTAAACCGGCTCGTGAGCGGATCTCACGGCGACCGGATAAACACTCACCAGAGTTCCAGTTGCGACTCCTTGTGTTGGCGATAAGCGGCCGCCACCTTCTCTCGGCCGTAGCCCCGGCCGAGCACCTCGACGTTGACGACTTCGCCCTTGCGTAAGTAGGTCGCGTCGCCGCGGAGGTCGCTTGCGCTCGCGAACGTGTCTTCGTGACGCCAGCCCTCAGCCAGCCCGAGACGCTTGAGCCGCAGGCAGACGGCCGACACCGTGAGGTCGTGTTCGAGCTCGCCGGGGCGTGGCGGCCGGCAAGCCCCGGCAAACGTCGCCAGGGCTTTGTCGGTGGCTTGCACGCAGGTGGTGATGCGTGGCTTCACGCGGACCCACCGCTGCGTGTTTCGCCAAGCGATACCCGCCGCGTCGATCGGTGAGACATCGGCGACGCCACACCAAAGCGGCTCATCGGGCGCCTGCTCGACGAGGCTCGTTTGCCAGGAGGCTACTAGCCCGTGCCGCCTAAGCGTTCGGACCGCCCGGCGTGCGCAGTCAATCGGGTCTTTGCGACTGGCGAAGAACGCAGAGGCTATCTGTCGGACCGACAGCACACGGACTTGGTTGGTCAAGGTCTGAGCTACGTCGCTCGCAGGAGCGGTAAGCATCGGTTTCTCCTGCGCCAACGCGCGCTCGGGTCCGCGCAAACCGTAACGCGCGTCGTGGGGCGGACTTGCGTTCGTTGCGTCGCGACCCCGCGGAACCCGACTATCACGTCGTTTGGACCACGGGGGAGATATCTTGGTCGATTGAAGCAGCGGTCCTCCGCAGCGTGGGCAGTGCGTTAGTTCGCGGTGGCTGAAGAACTTCGCCGTGCAGCGCTGGCACGCGGAGTAGCTCGGTTCAGGTCGCTCGCTAGGAAAACGGATCATGGTCGTTGACCCTTGGGAGGATGCAGGCGCCACGTCTCTTCTTCGTTGAGCTTCTGGACCAACTTCTCGAGCAGGACGCGACGACCCGCTCGGCCGTTGTCGCTGGTCGGGGCTTTCGCGGGCCGTGGCGTGCTCGTGCCGGCTTGGTCCGCCTTCTTAGGGAGCGGCTTCCGCTTGAGCTTGGCGTGCTCCGCCGGCGAAGCGGTCGGT
>JBCCCJ010000484.1:0-5231 GCA_039033615.1 Bacteroidota bacterium | reverse complement strand
TGCCTATTTTAACCCCGGAGCTTTGGGCATGACTCCCCATCGGACCCAATTGTACTTTGGATCTACTGCCGTCTGGCCCACTACCCAGTACTTGGCCCAGTGGCCTTCTATCTACCAAGCCAGCAGTGAATCCGTCTTGCAAACTCCTGTCAACCTATATGCGAGTTGGCGACCCAAACTGAGCTCGAATTGGAATCGTTTCAGTCTGGGCTTAAGTGTGAACAACCCCTTTGTTTCTTCCATTCGCTGGCCGTTGGATTGGCGGGGAAGATTCATCGCTCAGGAATTCGATTTGAATACCTTTTTTATTCAACCCACGCTGAGCTACCGAGTGAGTGAACAAATTGGGTTTGGGGTGGGATTGGTGTACGGGTATGGCACCTTGTCCTCCCAGAGAGCCCTTCAGGTAGATGGCCAAAATGGAACGGTAAGCTCGGCTCGTTTTACGGCTACTGGCGGTGGGGTAGGGGTGAATGTGGGTTTGTATTTGAAGACCGATGACAACCTGACCTTTGGGATCAATTGGCGATCCGGCCCTCGCTTGCAAATGCCAGGAGGCGACGCGCAGTTTCAAGTGCCGGAATCCTTGCAGGAGAGCTATCCTGACATGAAATTGGAGGCAGAGGTCCCCCTGCCCTGGAGCTTAAGCGTGGGCATGTCTCTGAGACCAGAAGAACGGCTGCTCCTGACCTTTCAGTTGGACTATACCGCCTGGCAGGCCGTGGATTCCCTCCGCATCCAATTGGCTCAACCCATCAATGGGCTGGATCTGTATCAGGATCGAAACTTTAGCCGGGGGATGAATTTGCGGATGGGCGGAGAATATGTCTTCAATGAATGGCTGAAGATGAGAGCCGGCGGATATTATGACGCTTCCCCCGTGCCGCAAAATCATGTCAGCCCAGAGTTTCCAGATGCGAATCGAATCGGTCTGACCGCTGGCATAGGTCTTGCACTGGGAAACAAAGTCCAATTGGATGTCGCCTATCAGTTTGCCTTTACCGGAGAAAGGACCGCATTTTTTGAGCCAGCGGTATTCAGTGGAACCTATGAAACCAATACCTCTGCCTTAGGATTGGGGTTGCAGGTAAGTTTGGGGAAGCAAAAATAAGCAGGAGCAGCAAACGTTTTCCCTAAGAGTAACGATAGGTAGGTAGATGAACAAGTATTGCAGGTGATGGATATACAACTTCGTTGGGGTACCTTGTGGGCAGGAATCATCCTGCTGGTGGTGGTGGGCTGTAAACCTCAAATTCTGGGGCCAGAACCGAGTTTGGGTACGCTGTATCCCAGTCCTTTTTATGCGTTCGGAGATGGCTATACCGCTGGATTCAGCGACGGAGATTGGCATGAGCAGAGTTCCAAGGGCCTGCATGAATACGGGCAGAGCTATGCGTTTCCCAAATTGCTAGCGAATCAATTCGCCTCCTTCGTAGAATTGCCCTTCGATCAAGCCATCGCAACAGGGATTGGATCGGGCTACCGCAGTCTGGCAGCATTTGATGAGACCCTTTGTGAGGAACTCCCTGCTATTTCTGTGTTTTCAGATACCGTCGGTTCTGCTTCTTGGCAGGCTATGGCTCCTGCTGCCCTTTCGGTGCACAATCTCGGCATCCCTCACCTACAAGCTTCGTGGATTGATTCCGACAGTTTTGGGAGAAGTAGTCCTTTTTTCCATCGCATGGCCAACAGCCAGCAAAGTGATTACCTGGATCTGGTCGGAGAGAAAGACGTTTCCTTCTTTACCCTTTGGTTGGGCATGGAAGATTTGTTGGATTATGCGATGACTGGTGGGGCCAATCCCGAATATCCATTGCCAGAGGCAGCGGTTTTTGCGGATAGATATGCGAAACTCCTGGATCAACTCACCGAATCGCGCCCGTTTCCTGTGCAAGGGGTGATTGGGAATTTGCCCGATGTGACCAGCTTCCCTTTTTTTCAAACCATCAGTCAGCAATACATCACCTCCGAAAATTGTGCTCGGCCTGGCCCGGCTTTGTTCATTGAAATCGACCATCAAACCAAAGAAGTGCGGCCTGCCACGGAAGCAGACCTGATTTTGCTGCCTGCCCGCGAGCAAATCGGGCTTGATAATGGACTGCCTGGTGCCTTAGGACTGAATGACAAAAATCCCATCCCGGATCGCTTGGTGCTGGATCAGGAAGAAATCAAACTGCTTCAAGCGGCCACCATTCGGTACAATGCCAGCCTGGATTCTTTGATTTCGGTCAAACAAGAGCAGCGAACTCCCTTCCTGGCAAAAGCCGATATAAGATTTCTGTTTCAACGCCTGGAGCAAACCATGATCGTGGATGGAATCGAAATGAGCAATCAATTCCTGACTGGCGGGGTGTTTTCTACCGATGGAATTTATCTCACGCCTCGGGGCAATGCACTGCTGGCCAATGCATTCATCGAAGCCATCAATGAGTTCGACCCTTTCAATGCGCAGATTCCTCCCATTTCGGTGACAGATTTTCCGGGAGTAGCTTTTCCTTGATCATTGAGCTTTCACCGTAATCGGTGGACTTGCTACCTCATTGCTCAGGTTGCCTGCCTGATCGCGCACCCACAGTCGAAAACTGACCGTCTCTTCTGTCCCGCCTCCGGTGAGGACCGTATTGTCTAGGGTGACGGTAAATGTCCCAGTGATGGGAATTTCTGCCCCATCAGGTGCTAACTGCTTTAAGCGAAATTCATGTACCACGTCCACTCGATTGTCCGCCGCGAAGACATTGCGCTGGGTATCGTCATTGGTGCCGAGATCCCCATCTCCGTCGGTGTATTCCAGGGTAAAGACAATAGAATCCTGGTATTCCACCACTTGGACAGGCGCAGTATTCAATAACGTAATTGCTGGCACCTCACCGATCTTCGGGGAATCGACTGATTGACAAGCCAGCCAACAGAAAGGTATCAGGAAAAGAAAATGAACTGGTTTCATGAATCTGGATGATGGTTTGACAAGGAGAGCAAAGGGAGGTACGGAAAGCATCTGACAGGCGCCCGATCTGTCCTCTGGAAGCGAAGCGATCTCCTACCCTTACGGCACCACATACATCGCCATATAGCTCATAAACTCGATGGGATGTTCATCCCGGGGAAATTCGAAATCCTCTGCATGGGCTCCATCATTGGCAAGGAAGCGGAATAAGGTGAATTCATTGACCGGGAAAGCGCTGGTATTGACCTCGGCATACCAGTGAAAGGCCCTCGATTCTCCACTGCCCTGATAATCAGGGATGACCAATGGGGTGGAGGCATAGTTCGCAGAGACTTCGAGGCTACTTTGAAAATTCGTCAAATTGTGCACCCCAGAAGCAAATTGCACCCGCACATTTTGTAAATCCTCCAAGGCCGTGCTATCGTCATTGATCCAAAACCATAGCGTGGTTGGCAAATTGGCCCTAGCACCAAAAGGGTGGTAGGCCTGATTTTCTCGGAAGGTATCCACCCGTATTTCCACCGAACCAAAATCCTGAAAAGCAGCGACTCCCCGAAAAACAGGTTGGGTATTGGGCAATGCCCCAGCCTGCCCAAACATATCTGGTGCTCCAGCATTGATCCACTCGCGCAGGGATTTCAATTGGCCGTCCGTCAGGGGATTGTCATACAATGGCATGCGGCCTAGAATGGGATCTTCGGTGGTGACACGGTTGTACAGCCAAGAACCTGCCACATCTTCTGGAATCACCCGGTATGCATAGCTCTGGCTGTTGTCATTTTTGACCACTGGATGATATACCAGAGTTGAATAGGTAGATTGGACCGTGCGAAAATCGGGCTCAAAACTTCCATCATGACAGCCGGGGACCGCACAGCTCACCGAAAAAATATAGGTGTGTAAGCCCACGATGGTCGCGGAATCTGGCGGTGTTGGCGGGACCAATTCCTGTTCATATTCAATCGCATCGTAGGGATTCGGTGGCGGTGGCGAAACGTCTGGTTGGCAAGCGATCACCAACAGCAACGCAGTGCTGAAAAGGAGAGATAGGCGGGAATATGGAGCGTTCATAAACGGAAATGCTGCTGTCGTTATACAAAGATTTCATCAAGCACCCGACCTGCCAGGAAACCCGGCATCTCATCGTGGAAACCCAGGGCATCGGCGATGGTGGGAACCAGGTCGATGCTTTCTCCCACTGGATCGGATGGGGTACCAATGCTGAGGTTTTGGTTCACCACGCCATCGGGCCCTAGGATCAAGGCAAAAATCTCCCGCGAAGTGGGATCGCTGGTATGGTCCACCCCGTATCGACCGTACACATCCCGCACGGTATTGCCTTCGAGGTTCCGGCCATGTTCGGGGGCGATGACCAAGAGGGTATCATTGGCCATGCCCGGGGTGGATTGGATGGTGTGCCACAGGTGAGCCACCGCATAATCACTCCTGCGGAGACTGGAGCAGTAAGTAGTGAAATTTTGGTGGCAGGCATCCACATCCGTCATATTCACCACCAGCAGTTCCGGTTCAAAGGCTTGGATGACTTCCTCGGCAAATAAGATGGTATAGATGTCATTGCTTGCTTGTTGGAAAGGAATTCCCAGGGGTTGTTGAAATCCACCACTGAGCCCTTCGTCGATCATGTCTTGAATGAAGGTCCTGATGGCTTCGGCATCCTCGGGCGTATTGTGATTGCCGATGCTACTGGCTAGGGCGGATTTGTCAAAGTTGAGATTCAGAAAGTCTCGAATCTGTCCGATGCGCTCTTCTTCATGAAATTGAAACTGTTTGGGGGTACCAATGACCGGAAACGTCTGGGTACTCAAAAGGGCGGTAGGGGCAAGGTGGTTGGCTCCGTACATGGGGCCATAGCCGTCATAACTGCTGTAATTCAGGGCAGGGTAGGGGCCGAGGGCATTGGAAATCCACCACGCATTGCGGGCCGTTACTGCTGGGGAGTTGTGCTTGAGGTAATATTCAAAAATGGTGGGATAATCCGGGTTCGCCCGCAGATTCAGTCCCGTATTCGTGTACACCCCGGTCAAGGCTACGGTGTGTCCGTTGTAGTGGCCTGTGGGACCTTCTTTGTAGCGAAATTCGGGAAACAAGGTTCCTTCATCTTTCAGCAAAGTAGGATGAACCGAAGTTGGGATTGGATCCAGCCCGTCTATGGTAGACTCCGCTCCCGGTAGCATAGAAGGCATAAGATTCCCCAAATCCTGATGGATCGCTTCAAGATTGCGTACCCCTCCTGCAAACAAGCAGAAGACCACGTGATTGACCTTGC
>JBCCCJ010000483.1:0-5237 GCA_039033615.1 Bacteroidota bacterium | reverse complement strand
CGAGCACATGATCTTCAAAGGCACGATCAAACGGAAGACTTTCCACATCCTCAACTATCTGGAGTCGGTTGGAGGAGATGTCAACGCCTATACCACCAAAGAAAAAACCTGCCTGTATGCTTCCATCATGGCCGAATACGTGGAGCGGGCGACCGAGCTGTTGACGGACATTACCTTCTCTTCTACCTTTCCGGAAAAAGAGATGGTCAAGGAAAAGCAGGTCATTTCGGAAGAAATCGACTTGTACCGCAACGCGCCCGATGAAGCGATTTTTGAGGACTTTGATCGCTTGGTCTTCCCCCAACACAGCCTTGGCAATCCCATTCTGGGAACCAAAGCCAGCATTCGCACCTTTACCAAAGACCGGGTTCATCATCATCTGACACGCTCGTTTGTGCAGGATCGTATGGTATTTTCCATTGTAGGGAATGTCAGTGAAGCTCAGGTACAACGAATCATTCACAAATATCTGGAGCCCCTGCACATTCCTTCTGGAACGTTGATCCGAAATCAACCGAATTCCGCTCAGATACTAGACCACAAAGTGGTCAAAATCCCTACTGATCAGGTCCATGAAATCATCGGAGCTCGTTCCTTCGCCCTTCGCAAAGAGCGATATCTGGCCTTTTTGGTGTTGAACAATCTCCTAGGGGGCCCTGCCATGAACAGTCGGCTCAACCTCAACATCCGCGAGAAGCATGGCCTGACCTACAACATCTACTCTTTCTATTCTCCTTATGTGGATAGCGGAATTTGGGGCATCTATTATGCGTGTGAGCCTTCGAACCTAGATCGCATCCGCCGCCTGGTTCAAAAAGAGTTGGCCGATCTGATCCAACGTCCCCTGGGACAAGTCCGTTTGAAACAAGCCAAGAAACAATTGATGGGGCAGTTGATTCTGGGAGCCGAAAGCTTGCTCGGACAAATGCTGGGGCAAGCAAAAGATTTGTTAGATTTTGGAACCTTGATTCCCTTTGGCGATTATCTGACTGCCATCGAGGGATTACAAGCGAAAGACTTACAAACTGCGGCAGAAGAAGTGTTTGCTCCGACCCAACAAACCTGGATCACCTACAAAGCCGGATAACCAAGCCATCTCAATTCCATTCCCATGAAACTCCTTCATACCGCTGATTGGCATTTGGGCAAACGCCTGGATCATTTTTCCCGCCTGGAGGAACAGAAACAAGTTATGGCTGAAATCTGCGAAATCGCAGATCGAGAAGCAGTGGATGCAGTCCTCATTGCCGGAGATTTATACGATCAGATCAACCCCAGCACCGATGCAGTTGAATTGCTATACCAAAGTCTTCATCGCCTAGCCGCCAATGGAAAACGAGCGGTCATCGGGATCGCAGGCAATCACGATTCCCCCAATCGAATCGAAGCACCTGATCCTTTGGCGCGGGCCTGTGGCATTTTGTTGATGGGCTATCCTCATACCAAATTGCCCGTGTTTGAATTGGAATCGGGCTTGAAAGTCTTGCGTTCTGATGAGGGTTTTTTGGAGGTGAAAGTGCCCAATCAGCTTGCTCCCCTTCGCCTGATTGCGACTCCTTATGCCAATGAAATTCGACTGAAAACGTTTCTTGGGACGGAGGATAAAGAAGCTGCTTTGCGAGAAGTGCTTCAACAACACTGGCAACAACTCGCCAACACCTATTGCGATGATCAAGGGGTCAACCTCCTGATGACTCACCTCTTCCTGATGCAGAAAGGAGGCGAACGTCCAGAAGAACCAGAGGACGAAAAACCCATCTTGACCGTCGGGGGAGCCCAGGAAGTGTATACAGATGCCATTCCTTCCCAGGTTCAATATGCTGCTTTGGGACACCTCCATCGCTACCAGGTGGTCAGCGAATCTCCCTGCCCAGTGGTGTACAGCAGCAGTCCCCTCGCCTACTCCATGAGCGAAGCGGGCCAGCGAAAACAGGTAGTACTCATTGAGGTGGAACCCGGCCAACCCGCTCGTTTTCAACCCATTGAACTAAAACAGGGTCGTCCGTTGCTGCGCAAGACCTTCGATGATTTGCAAAACGCGATCCAATGGCTAACCGAGCATCAGGATGCGTTGGTAGAATTGACAATGGTGTCAGAAACCTACCTGAGCGCCGCCGAACGCAAGCTATTGAGCGAGGCCCACGATCACATCATCACCCTCATTCCTCAGGTCAAGCATCCCGATCTTCCCCAGAGCTATACCAACGACCTCGACCTCAGCAAATCCGTCGAGGCCCTCTTTGTAGATTACTTCCAACACAGACATGACGGCCAGCAACCCAACGATGCCCTGATGGCTTTATTTCGGGAGGTATTGGCCGAAGAAGAGGAATCCTAGCAATTAGGATTCCAAAGCGTCAAGACGTATTTTTCTTATCAATTGAACCTAATCCGCATGATTCGGCAGATTTCTATTTCCAATTTCAAATCCATCCAATCCCTTGATTTAGATGTTGGCCGCTTCAACGTCATTGTTGGGGCGAATGGTTCTGGAAAGAGCAATGTGCTAGAAGCTGTTGCTTGGGCGGGAGCCGCTTCTGCCAAACAACTAGAAGACCGATTGATGAGAGCGAGGGGAATCAGGGTAAGCGAGCCCGCATTCATGAAATCAGCATTCGATGTCGATCAGAATCAAGCAAAAGGCGTTTCGCTTCAGATTCAATTGGAAAACGGAAACCAAGCCAAATTCTACCTAGAACATCGGGAAAAGGAGGGGTGGAGAGATGAGATTTCGAGTGATTTTTACCTTCAACAAATCCTCGATGGGGTTGCTACGCCCAATGTGAAAGAAACCATTGAAGCGAAAAAGAACATAGAAGCCTTTCTTAATCAGTTCGTCATTTACTCTCCCGAAAACTCTTCTCTCAGAAACTTTCACTCTGAGTATCAGATTGAGCCGCTAGGAGTCCATGGCGAAGGCTTGTTTGCTTTGCTCTCCGATTATTTCGCTCATCAAGAAAATGGAAAGTGGCAAGAACTCAATGATGCGCTTTCCCTATTCAGTTGGTTTGACTCTTTCGAGGTCTCAACCTATGGTGCGGATGCTAGGCAAATGGCGGTCAAAGATTTCTTCGTAGATGAAGAAGTGGGGGAATTCGAACATCGCTGTGTAAATGAAGGGTTTTTGTTTGTGCTGTTCTATGTAGCGCTATTCATCAGTGATAAGACTTCTTCTTGTTTTGCGATTGACAACATTGAAGCGGCTCTAAACCCAAAGCTTGCCCGAGAATTGGTCCAACAATTGTACCGATTAGCCCAAAAATATGACAAGCAAGTATTCATCTCTACCCATAGTCCCATCATCCTCGATGCATTGGATTTGTCAGATGAAGAACAGCGATTGCTAGTGGTATCCAGAAATTTAGAAGGGCAAACCAATGCCAAACGAATCAAAGCTTTGGAAACGGCGGGGGCTCCCTCTCCTAGCCTCCCTCTCTCAGAAGCCTTCATGCGTGGCTACTTAGGAGGGCTTCCTGATAACTTCTGACTTATGGAGCCGCAATCTCTTTTTGGGTTAGTTTGTGAAGGCCCCAGCGACCAACTCATTCTCCGGTATTTGTTGGGATATTGGTACAAAAATCTGAGCCTCGACATCAATGAACTTCAACCCCTGGAAGGAGAATACGGCGGCTGGTCAAAAGTAATCGCATATTGCGGATCAGAAGAATTTCGCGACGCTTTCGCCTTTGTGCAGTATTTGATCATTCAAATAGATACCGATGTTTCTGAGGAAAAAGGATTTGATGTCTCCAAAAGAAAGCAAGACGGTACAGAGCGATCGATAGCAGAACTCCGGGAAGCAATCAAAGCGAGGTTGATTCAAGCAATTGGAGAAGATTTTTATGAAGAATTCCAGGATCGAATATTTTTCGCGATTTCCATCCATGAAATGGAGTGTTGGTTGTTACCTTTCTTTGCTACTCCTACCAAGAAGTATGTGAACAAAAAAATGGGATGCCTTGATACCCTCAATCGAGCGTATCTGACGCCGAAGTTGGGGTTTTCTATTGATCCAGTGGAAAAACAAGTGAAGTACTATCAGAAACTCCTTCGATTCAAACAGCTAAAAAAAGCCCTCAAAAAGCAGGAGCTATACCAAAATCAACTTTCCTTAGACCTCTTCGTCCGAAGCCTGCCTGAACTATCCCATCCCCCATGATTCCCCTCCGACTTTCCATCCAAGGCCTGTACTCTTACCAGCAGAAGCAAGAAATTGACTTTCGCTATCTGACGGACGCTCACCTCTTTGGGATTTTTGGGGCGACGGGTAGTGGAAAGTCCAGCATTCTGGAAGCGATCACCTTTGCCTTGTATGGCCAATCTTCCCGACTCAATCAGCGGGAGAATCGGGGCTACAACATGATGAACCTCCGCTCTGATCGCTTGCAGATTGAGTTTGGGTTTGAGGCAGGAGAAAAAGAATACCTCTTTGTGGTGAGTGGGCGAAGAAATTCCAAACGCTTCGACGACGTCAAGACCTTTGAGCGGCAAGCCTATGAAATCAAGGACGGTACCCCCTCTCCCCTCCCCCATGCTTCGGCAGAAGAAATTTTGGGCCTGTCTTACGACAACTTTCGGCGGACCATCATCATTCCCCAAGGTCAGTTCCAGGAATTTCTCCAACTGACCGAAACGGAGCGTACCCGAATGCTGCGGGAAATTTTTCACCTAGGGAAATTTGAACTCTCCAATCGAGTCAGTTCACTAGAGCGGAAAACCAATATTCGCATTGCGCAAACCGACTCTCTCTTGGGTCAGTATCAACAGATCAGCCCAGAAATCCTTGTCGAAAAGCAAACCCAAGCGGCGCAGATCGTCGCCAGATCAGAGAAATTGAACCTGGAGCTGAAACAACAGCACCAGCGTCTACAACAGTTGGAAAGTTTGCAACAATTGTTCACCGAATTGGCCCAACAACAAACCTTACTGGCACAACTTCAACAGCAATTACCTGAAATTCAGGAACGGGAAACGCACATACAAGCCTACGAACTGTGTCTTCGAGATTTCAAACCCCTGCTAGATCGAAAGCAGGAATTGTTGCAGGAACAACAACGGATTCAAACGGAGAGCAATCAAAAGCAAAACAGCCACCAAAAAGGGCAAGCTGACCTGGAAAAAAAGATCAACAGTCATCAGCAACTCGAAGCTACCTACGAGCAACGAGACGAGTGGAATCAACGCGCGCGCCAAGAGGTCGGGCACGTTTTGCCTCTGCAACAACAAGGGGACGTGGT
>JBCCCJ010000482.1:0-5243 GCA_039033615.1 Bacteroidota bacterium | reverse complement strand
GTTTGTATTTGTAAATCAGAGAAAAGAACTGGTATTTTGAGACATGCCGTTGGGACGCATCTTTTTTGAGACAGTCACAGGCGAAAAGATAGATCTCGTCCGCAAATTGCAAAAAAAAGAATCATATGCTGGGCAGTTGGGAAGTTGTTATCATCAGTGTAGTCGTGATAGGAGTGGTTTGGCCCTATTTTCGGAAAAAAGCCCGTCAGGCTAGCCCTCCCAAAAAGCGGAAGCAGCCAGCGACTTACCAACCCCCTCCAGCA
Source organism: Bacteroidota bacterium (assembly GCA_039033615.1). Classification (GTDB taxonomy): domain Bacteria; phylum Bacteroidota; class Bacteroidia; order J057; family J057; genus JBCCCJ01. The sequence goes on along the minus strand of JBCCCJ010000482.1, from coordinate 4,980 downwards.
ACCTCCGTTTCCTACGAACCTGCCGAGGAGGAAGAATGAGTCCTTTTCTGAAGCCAGGGTATGCCTGGGTTAAAAAGAAACCGGAGGGGGCTTTTCTGCGAAATCAAGCCCTTGCAACATGCAATTTCGCGCTACTTTTGAACCCTGAAACATCCCCCAACCCCCTTCTCTTTTCGCACAGTCATCCGCACAAGGGGGCTTTTCTGCGAAATGAACCCTGAACCCTGATCCTAGACCTCTGTTCCCTGTTCCCTGTCTGCCCCTGAAATGTGACTTCTATGGACATTCTATTTGAAGACAATCACCTCATCGCGGTCAATAAGCCCTTTTGTATGCCCTCGCAAGGGGACAGCAGCCAGGACGAGAGTGTCTTCGAATGGGTAAAAGAATACATCCGGGTTACCTATCAAAAACCTGGAAATGTGTACCTGGGCTTGCTACATCGCCTCGATCGACCTACCGGAGGGGTTCTCCTATTAGCCAAAACTTCCAAAGCCGCGACTCGGATTTCCAAGGCGTTTCAGAAGCGGGAGATCCAAAAGACCTATCAGGCCATTACCGAACAAGCCCCTCGCTCTGCCAATGGGAGTTTGATTCACTTCCTCAAACAACTGCCCAACCAAAACATCATGCGGGCTCACCGCAAGGCCGTCCCAGATAGCAAACAGGCAGAATTGTCCTATCAAACCCGCAACACCAAGGGAAAACGAGCCTTGGTGGAAGTGCATCCGCTCACGGGCCGCAAGCATCAGATTCGGGTGCAATTGGCAGCGATCGGCTGTACCATCGTCGGAGACGTCAAATATGGCCAAACCCAGTTCAACCCGGACAAGAGCATTTGCCTGTTTGCGCATCGACTGGAGCTGACCCATCCTGTACGAAAGGAGCCCTTGGTGATAGAAGCCCCTTTGCCCACCGCCGGGATCTGGAGAGATTTTGCGTAATTGCAGAGATGGAATCAGCCGCAGCGTTTACTGATGTAGCCTTGAGTACCGACCCCGGCCTGGAGCGTTTGCTGGTGCAGGAATGGGAAAGCCTGGCCACCACAGCTGGCATCGCCGCCCCTCATCACGCTTTGCGGCCCTTTGGCCTCAAAGGCTTTGTGCGGATCAAGATCCCCGCCCCTCACGAGCAGGCTTGGCCCTTGATTCAACAGTTGCACAGTGTCCACCATGCCTTTCGGGTGGTGCATTTCTTCAAATTTGGCGAAGAAGATCCCCTCAAGCAATTGGAGCAATGGTTTGAGGAATTGGACTTTTATGAAGCCAAAACGGCTACCCGTTTTCGGATTACCTCCCTACGCTCCGGCGAGCAAGCCTTCAGCAGCTATGATGTGGCGGTATTGACCGGAGCCATCATCAATCGGCGGTATGATCTCCCTGTCAATCTGGAAGATTACGACCTGGACATTCGGGTACAAATCCAGGAGGAATACTGCTGGATCGGCATTCAATGGACTCGGGTGCCGTTGAGTCAGCGGTTTGAACGGCCGTATTTCCGGCGGGTATCGCTCAAGTTGACCACTGCCTGGGCGCTCCTGCAACTGGCAGACATTCCTCCTGCTTCGGAGGCCACTCTGCTAGACCCTTTTTGTGGTTCTGGCACCATTTTGCTCGAAGCCGCCGCAGTATTTCCCCACCTTCAGCTTTATGGCAGCGATCTCTTCCCGGAAGTTGTGGAAGGGGCTTCCCAAAATCTCGCGGCTTTTGACCTCAGCGAACGGGTTTCCCTTCGACAGCAGGATGCCCGCCATTTGAGCGAACACTGGGCAGAGAACTCGGTAGATGTGTTGGTTACCAATCCTCCCTTTGGCTTGCAAATGGGCCGAAAACTGAATCTGTTCTGGTTTTACCATGACTTGTTGGCGCAGGCAGCCCGCATTGTCAAGCCCGATGGCCGAGTGGTCATGTTGGTCCTGAAAGCAAATTTGTTGCGGCAAGTCATTCGCAAGGAAGGAAACTGGCATTCGCTACGAACCCTGGGCATTGAACTTGGGAGTAAACAATTGCGGGCCTTTGTCTTGGTGCGTCGGAAACCGAAAGCTGCGCCAATTCCCCAGGACGCCGCAGGCGAATAGACAGGGGTACTTTTTTCATCTGGGAGCGGTTTTGATATATTGCCGGGAAGAACCGCATTCCTACTACCTCTAATCTACTTCTATGTCCACTGGTTTTCTGGCTACCATTGATTGGGTCATTGTTGGCCTCTACTTTCTATTGACCTTGATTGTGGGGTTGGTTGTATCTCGCAAAGCGGGGCAGAATACCACCGAATTCTTCCTCTCGGGTCGCAATATGACCTGGTGGCTGCTAGGCATTTCGATGGTGGCGACCACCTTTGCCGCTGACACGCCGAATTTGGTCACCGGCTTAGTGCGAGACAAGGGGGTCGCAGGGAATTGGGGCTGGTGGGCCTTGCTCCTGACAGGCATGCTGACCGTTTTCGTCTATGCCAAATTGTGGCGGCGCTCTCAGGTGATGACGGATATCGAGTTCTACGAATTGCGCTACAGTGGCAAACCAGCGGCTTTCTTGCGAGGATTTCGGGCCTTATACCTGGGGTTTGTATTCAATGTGTTGGTGATGGGAATTGTCGGTCTTGCGGCCATCAAGTTTGGGGAAATCATCCTTGGATTGCCAGGCTGGGCCACGCTCACCATTGCGGGCATCATCACCCTGCTGTACAGTGCGATTGGTGGTTTGCGAGCGGTCATCATGACGGATTTTGTGCAGTTCATTTTGGCAATGGTCGGGTCGATTTGGGCCGCGATTTATGTGGTGGGGCATGAAAAAGTCGGGGGATTGGAAAAGCTCCTGAGCCACGATTTGGTGCTTCCCAAGCTAGATTTATTCCCCACCTTCGATGACCCAGAAATTTTCATTCCGGTGCTGTTGGTACCCATTGCGGTGCAATGGTGGGCTTCTTATTATCCGGGAGCTGAGCCTGGGGGCGGAGGGTATGTAGCTCAGCGGATGTTTTCTGCCAAAAATGAGCGCCATGCGATTGGGGCGACCTTACTATTCAACGTCGCACATTATGCCCTGCGGCCCTGGCCGTGGATTTTGATTGCCCTGGCTTCCCTCATCGTATTTCCTGAACTCTCGGATATTCAGGCAGCCTTTCCTCAGCTGACTCCGGACAAGCTGGACAATGATGTGGCCTATCCCGCCATGCTGACCTTGCTTCCGACGGGACTGCTTGGCCTTGTCTCTGCTTCCTTGGTCGCAGCCTATATGTCTACCATGTCCACCCAGCTCAACTTGGGGGCTTCTTATTTGGTGAATGACTTCTACCAGCGATTCGTCAAACCCGAAGCCAGTCAGATAGAATTGGTGTGGATGGGCCGACTATTCACCGGAATTTGTATCGTGCTGGCAGGCTTGGTCGCTTTATTCCTGAAAGGAGCCGTTCAAGGCTTCAACTTGATCATCTTGTTGGGAGCAGGCACCGGGCTGATTTACATCCTGCGCTGGTTTTGGTGGCGCATCAATGCCTACACGGAGATCATTGCGATGATGGCTTCGCTGTTCATAGCCTTGTATCTCACGCTGATTCACGACGCCACAGGCTTGAATCAATGGCTGCTGGATCAGGGAATCTTAGGAGAACTCTGCTTCCAAAAAGACGCGGCAGGTCAGTTGTTGTACACAGATTCGGGCCATCTAAGCTTGGTTGGCTGGTTCAAAACGGTATTTGGTGCCCTGACCACTACGCTGATCTGGATCATCGCTACCTTTGTTACTCCGGCAGATGATGCCGCTACCCTGCGGAATTTTTATCGGCTGATCCGTCCGGCAGGGCGAGGATGGCAGAAGGTCATTGACGAGGCGGAAGCGGAGAATGAGCACATGCCCAACCCCCAAGGGAAATTGCCCCTAGAAATGGCCTGCTTCCTCATTGGCACCATTTCCGTATATGCCGCCTTATTCGCCACAGGAAACTGGCTATATGGCAATTCTGGAACGGCATCATTTTTGACTTTGTTGGCTGGGGTGGGAGGGTTTTTCCTGTTTCGGGTGTGGAATCAGGTAAAAGGAGAGTAACTCATCATCAACATTGATCACCGATGAAGCTAAAAATCTTTGTATTGAGTTGGCTGCTACTTGGCCTCGCAGGGGCTACCTTCGGGAGCCAAAAAGGGGAGTGGCCACCAGTGGAAACAGAGCCCAGCATGTCCCAGGCAGCTCCACAAGAAACGGACCAGGCAGGTTGGTCCCTCGGCTTGGGGCTGGGAGCTGTAGTTGGGGTGGCCGTGGCTTTGTTGACGGGTAGCATCACCAGTGCGGGCCTTACCGTGGTGTTGTTGCTCTTGTCAGGTTTGCTGGGGATTGCGGCTTTCGCCTTGGGCATCAACGCCCTACGCAAAAAGAGAGGACCTCGCAATCTGGCGATTGGAGGTCTGATCAGTGGAGGCTTGATTGCCCTATTTGGGTTGGGATCAATCGTGGCCTTCTTGATTGGGTTTGGTGGGTAGCCTACTAGCGAATGAAGCCGCCATCTTCGTCATAGCGAAGTTTGCGCTTGGCTCCGTTTCTGAAAATCTCGATGAAGTAATGACTCTCGCCTGGCTCGTCGTGAAACCCGGTAGCCGTAATGGGAGAATTGCCATAGGTACCCTGGTAATGCGCCATGGCATCAGCAGGAATATCCGCTTCTTTTACCTCAATGTCAGTATACAACCAAATGCCAACCTGAGAATAGGTGGCACGCATTTGATAGCCATTCAAAATGAATTTGGCTACGTAGCGCTTTCCGGGGAGCATTTCCCAGTCAGCGGAGTTGGCATCAGAAAAATCTTTGTGGAATCGCTCTTTAACGTCCAGCGGAGCTTCTTGGCCACGGCTTTGCCCAAAGAGGGACCAGCTCAGACCACATAACAAGATAGCGGTAAGGAAAATACGAGCTTGCATAAGGCAGTAAGGTAGATTACAAGGACAAAGGGAAGGTAAGGAGGATTTTCAGGTAATTCAAATTTGGAAG
>JBCCCJ010000481.1:0-5253 GCA_039033615.1 Bacteroidota bacterium | reverse complement strand
GGTTTCATACGGCATTAGCTTTGACGGATCCAGCAGTGTCAGCCGCTGTAGCAAATGGTATGGCTGTGTCATATCAGTTATCTGACTTAGCTTTTAATGAAGAAAAAGCTTTTAAAGATTCCCTTAGTGAATCTAATTCTATGGAAAGTAAGTATATTGCTGACGCTTTTTCAAAGTGTTCCTCTGAAACGGGGATTAATATTAGTGCTATCAATCGTATTAGTTGTTTAGGTGATGGTATTTCAGTTGGTGAGGGTGGCGGTGGCGGAGGAGGTCAACAAAACGGTTCAAAAGGAAATGAAAAACTAGTAACACTTAATCCATTAATTGAGGAGACTGCTGGATGTAACCAGTATGGTACACAGGGACAAGGACAGGGACAGGGTACTGAAATTTCTGCATTAAAACTTGTATTTTGTCGTGCTGAGAAGGTAACTGGCGATGCAGCTAAAGTTAAAGAACGAAATGATGATGCTTTAGCTATGATTGGCGATGTCGTTCTTGAAGCAGATGGAAGTTCAGAAGATAAGATAACTTTTAAAACAAGAGTTATTCCTGGAACCGAGGATACTCAAAATAGTATGGTGAAGCTAGTAAGATTAATTGCTCAGGAGCGTCGTGCAGATGTTGCAGCAATTGTACAAAATCTCTGTAATGCTCAGCCAGTTAATAATCAAGGGACTCCGCAGGTTGGTCCATTTGAGCGAAATAAATATCTTTGGTCGTAGGGCCACTCGGCTCGTTGAACGTTTGATACTCGCGAAAAAAACCATACTTAGGAATGTCCCAGCGCAACTCCTCCATCAACTCCCGTTTCAGGGCTTCTTCCACACTTTCTCCCTCTTCGACATGCCCACCAAATAAATCCCAATGGTGGGGAAAGGGAATCGTCGGTTTGTCATCACGTAGGTAAAACAAAAATTCGTTCTGGGCATTATAGATCAGGAGTGCGGCAATGGATTTCATAGGCCAAAGTCAGGAGTGAAGTTGATTCAAGTCATTGGGAAGGCTGGAGATTTCAGGAACTTTTGCAACCGACCGACGCGGTACCGTTCAAAGGTACTTGATTTTTTCACCTAATGTCCGCTTATGAAGCTTCCACACACATCGGCCCCCTCTCCCGAGACAAATGCCCCCTCTAGTGAAAAAACAAAGTCATCAACATTTATGAAATCACCCCAATCTTCTTCCACTTCCAGGCTGAATTTTCAGGCCAAAGTTTCCGATCAGTGGGAGTTTGAGTTGAGCGAAACATCCGCCAAAGCCCTAGATGTACTCCCCTTGCCGGAAGGCTTGTTTCAGGTCCTGCATGAAGGCACATCCTATCAGGTCAGCGTATTGGAAAGAGATCCCCTGACCAAGCAGTTTACCCTACTGGTCAATGGCAACCAATACACAGTGACTCTGGCTGACGAATACGACCAACTGGTTCAGCGCCTGGGACTCAGCTTGAAAAAAGAACAAAAAGGGGGGAACATCCTTGCGCCTATGCCTGGACTGGTTCTGGACATTTTGGTAGAAGAAGGTCAAACAGTAGAAGAAGGAGAAGCCCTCATCGTCCTGGAGGCCATGAAAATGGAAAACGTCCTCAAAGCAGGTGCTTCTGGTACCGTCGCGGGTATTCCAGTGGCAAAAGGAGAAAATGTAGACAAAAGTCATCTGTTGATCGAAATCGAATAAGCGCATGAAAAAGATATTAGTTGCCAACCGAGGCGAAATTGCCCTGCGTGTGATGCGCACGGCTCGCCGAATGGGGATCGAAGTCGTGGCCGTTTATTCTGAGGCCGATCGCAATGCCCCTCACGTAGTCTTTGCCGACGAAGCCATTCTCATTGGCCCACCGCCTTCCAATCAGTCCTACCTCTTGGGGGACCGCATCATCGAAGCCGCTCTGAAATGTGGGGCTGATGGCATCCACCCAGGTTATGGGTTTCTCAGCGAGAATTCCTCTTTTTCCAAGCAAGTAGAAAAGGCAGGCATCACCTTCATCGGTCCTCGCCCTCATGCCATCGAGGTCATGGGTGACAAACTCGCCGCCAAGGCTGCGGTAGATGGATATAACATTCCTATGGTTCCAGGCAGTCCCGAAGCCATCACCGATGTGGAAGAAGCCGCCAAACTGGCTGAGTCCATCGGCTACCCGGTCCTGATCAAAGCTTCAGCCGGTGGGGGAGGAAAAGGGATGCGGATCGTAGAAAAAGCGGCCGATATCCGAGAAGCCATGGCCCGGGCTGTCAGCGAGGCGCAATCTGCCTTCGGGGATGGTTCGGTCTTCGTGGAAAAATACGTTACCTCTCCTCGCCACATCGAGATTCAAGTATTGGCCGACAGCCACGGCAATACCGTCCATCTCTTTGAGCGGGAATGTAGCATCCAACGTCGCCACCAGAAAGTAGTCGAAGAGGCTCCCTCCTCTATCTTGACCCCAAAGCTGCGGGAAGAAATGGGCAATGCCGCAGTACGGGTAGCACAAGCCTGTAACTACCTCGGAGCTGGGACGGTAGAATTCCTGATGGATGCAGACCATAAGTTCTATTTCCTGGAAATGAATACTCGTCTTCAGGTAGAGCATCCAGTGACGGAATGGATCACGGGCATTGACCTGGTCGAGCAGCAGATTCGCATTGCCCGGGGCGAAGCGCTCTCTTTCCAACAGGAAGATCTCCAGATCAAGGGACACGCCATGGAATTGCGGGTATATGCCGAAGATCCCTTGAATAATTTTCTGCCCAGTGTCGGCAAACTGGAAGTGTACGAAGCGCCAGTAGGCGAAAACATCCGCTTGGATGACGGCTATCGGGAAGGGATGGACATTCCCATCTACTACGATCCCATGATTGCCAAACTGGTTACTTACGGAGTAGATCGGGAAGCCTCCATTCAGCGGATGCGGGAAGCCATCGCGGATTATCGCATCGAAGGCCCGGCCACCACCCTACCCTTTGGGAAGTTTGTGATGGAACACGAAGCCTTTCGCTCCGGCCAATTTGACACCCATTTCGTCAAGCATTACTTCCAGCCCAGCATGTTGCAGGAAGTCCAGGCAACCGAAGCGGAAGTGGCGGCTACCTTCGCGCTTCGTCAGTGGCTGAAGCAACAAGATACGCTCTCTGTGCCGGATAGCCGTCCTTCTGATTGGGCCAGCAATCGCATTGTGTAACTCTTTGACTGAATCATCATGAACATAAACGATCAACTGCAACAGTTTCAAGCCGAAGCCCGGCTCGGTGGGGGAGAAAAACGCATCGAGAAGCAGCACCAAAAAGGCAAACTCACTGCCCGCGAACGGGTACATTTCCTCCTTGATCCCGGCTCTTTTGAAGAAATCGGCATGCTAGTCTCTCACCGATCCTATGACTTTGGGATGGAACAGCAACGCATCTATGGCGACGGGGTAGTTACAGGCTACGGCACCGTGGACGGGCGATTGGTGTACGTCTTCTCTCAAGATTTCACCGTTTTCGGCGGGTCGCTTTCAGAGACGCACGCAGAGAAGATTTGCAAAATCATGGACCTGGCCATGAAGAATGGAGCCCCCGTCATTGGGTTGAATGATTCTGGGGGGGCCCGGATTCAGGAAGGAGTCAAGTCTTTGGGGGGCTATGCGGATATTTTCTATCGAAACGTGATGGCTTCGGGAGTCGTCCCTCAAATCTCAGCCATCATGGGACCTTGCGCCGGTGGCGCGGTGTATTCTCCGGCGATGACGGACTTCACCATCATGGTCGATCAGACCTCCTATATGTTCGTTACCGGGCCAAATGTGGTTAAGACCGTAACCAACGAAGAAGTGACCTCTGAAGAATTGGGGGGTGCCAACACCCATGCCAGCAAGTCTGGGGTCACCCACCTCGTGGCTGACAATGATTTGGATTGTATTGCTCAGGTGCGCCGCTTGCTGGGGTATCTGCCTCAGAACTGCGAGGACAAGACGCCCAAGCAGCCCTACGAATTGGGAGATGAAGTCCGGGAGGAACTGGAAAGCATCCTGCCTCCGACGGCCAATCAGCCCTATGACATCAAGGATGCCATTCGAGGCATCGTGGATGAAGATTCCTTCCTGGAAATCCATCCAGACTACGCCGAAAACATCGTGGTCGGCTACGCGCGTATCGCAGGCCGCAGCATCGGCATCGTCGCCAACCAACCCATGGTCTTGGCGGGTTGTTTGGATGTCCACAGCTCTAAAAAAGGTGCTCGCTTTGTACGTACCTGCGACAGCTTCAACATCCCCTTGCTGGTATTGGTAGATGTACCTGGTTTCTTGCCGGGCACGGACCAGGAATGGAATGGGGTCATCACCAACGGAGCCAAATTGCTCTACGCTTTCTGTGAGGCGACCGTGCCTCGGGTTTCGGTCATTACTCGCAAAGCCTATGGTGGCGCCTACGACGTGATGAATTCCAAGCACATCGACGCCGACATGAATTTCGCCTGGCCGACTGCTGAGATTGCCGTGATGGGTGCCAAAGGAGCCAGTGAAATCATCTTCCGCAACGAAATCAAAGCCGCTGACGATCCAGAGGCCAAGCTGAAGGAAAAAGAAGCAGAATATGCGGAGACCTTTGCGACGCCTTGGCGAGCAGCCAAGCGTGGCTTTGTGGATGAAGTCATCCAACCCCGCGACACCCGTCGCAAGTTGATTCGAGCCTTTTCCATGCTAGAAAATAAAGCCGTCAATCTGCCTCGTAAGAAGCACGGGAACATTCCGTTGTAGGACGCCATTTCCTCGACATACATCAGGCGGTCAGCAAGGGGTTGTTGACCGCCTTTGTTGAACCCTTTGGGCCTGTCTTACTTGTTTTGGATGAATTACTTGTGGCAACTTATCAACCATAAGCCTATTTGATCAGATCCTCGTCTCTTTTACTCTCTCCGTAGTCCATTTATCGGATTGGTGCTTGCTGCCTTGAGGGTTTGTACTCCTACTGTAACCCAAGCAATGAGTAAAGCAACCATGGCTGCCCCAGCAAATAACCACCATTTCAGTTCGATTTTATAAACAAATTCTTCCAACCATCGGTATGCAACTAGATAACTGATGGGTAAGGAAATCAAAATTGCTATGCCTATCATCTTGGTGAATTCGGCAGAGAGTAAGAATACGATCCGCCAAACACTAGCTCCTAACATCTTGCGGATACTGATTTCTTTGATTCGCCTGTCGACCATAAAAGAAGCCAGTCCAAATAACCCCAAGCAAGAAATCAAAACAGCGAGCCCTGCAAAGTATTTAGCCAGTACGGAAACTCG
>JBCCCJ010000480.1:0-5258 GCA_039033615.1 Bacteroidota bacterium | reverse complement strand
GTTTCTGGGGCTGCTGCTGACAAATTTGTCCTGGTTGCTGGGGCCGAGCCGCCCCAACGAGAAAAAGCATGGCGTATATGAGTCGGGAATGGACCCAGTCGGTACCGCCCACGAACGCTTCTCGGTTAAATTTTATCTGGTGGCCATGCTCTTCATCTTGTTCGATATCGAGGTGGTCTTCATGTATCCCTGGGCCGTGCAATACAAGCAATTGTTGACAGAGTATGGCATGTTTCCCTTCCTGGAAATGCTGGTCTTCGTCATCATTCTCTTCGTCGGCTACCTCTACATTTACAAAAAAGGTGGACTCGTTTGGCGATAGCCCAACATTTCTCCAAACATTGTCTGACATAGCTAGTTATTGATATAAACGAATCTGAATATGGGATTAGAGTCAGCTTTAGCCAAAGCGTTGCCTGAAAATGGCTACCTGCTTACCTCTCTGGATTTTGTGACCAACTGGGCTCGCCGGAATGCTGTATGGCCGATGCCGATGGGACTGGCTTGTTGTGCCATCGAAATGATGTCTTTTGCGGGACCGAAATACGATGTCTCTCGCTTCGGAAGTGAGGTATTCCGTTTTTCTCCCCGTCAGGCCGACCTCATGATTGTGGCTGGCTGGTGTACCTACAAAATGTCTCACGCCATCAAGCGGATTTGGGACCAGATGCCTGATCCAAAATGGTGCATCGCTATGGGCGCTTGTGCCTCTAGTGGTGGGATGCACCGTGCGTACGGTGTGGTACAAGGAGTTGATAATTTCCTGCCAGTGGATGTGTACATCCCTGGTTGTCCTCCCCGTCCAGAAACAGTCATCAACGCATTACAGACCATTCAAGAAAAAATTCGTACCGAGCACTCTTTGGTGCAGGATTGATCAAGTAAATTAAATTACCAAAAAGCTCCGCTTTCCTTGAAAGCGGAGCTTTTTTTGTGGTCTGCTTATTGGATCAGCTAGCAACCTTGGTCCCTTCGATTCGATTTAGCACCACCAAGGTGCCAGCGGCGGTGGCATAGGCAGGAGCCAGGAACCAGCCAATGACCGGAATCAGGAACAGCAGCAAGAATAAGGCACCATTCCCAATGGCCGCCCAGCGATGCTTACGAATGAATTTCACGCTGGCGCGGATGCCGTATTGTTTGCGTTCGAGGGTATAATCCATGTTCCCGAAGCCTGCAAAATAGGCTTGGATCATGAAGGTTGGTAGGGCGGCGAGGATTGTCCCAATGATCGGAATCAGGTTCAGAAAGCCCAAGACCGGACTCAATAAGAGGTTGAGTAGGATGGTAAAAAGCAACTCCAGAAAGACATTCCGCAGAGCAATGGCCAAACCACGCAACAAATCCGCGATGAAATTGGCCGTACTCTTCTGCTTTTTCTGCTGAACGATGTCTTCGATTTTTTCCGAGAGTGGTCCCATAAAGGGCGCTACAATGACCATCACCAGGTATTTTCCCAAGAAAAACACGCCCGCCAGGACCAGCACCACGACGAGGGCTTCGGCAATCCCTTCGACGATCCCCTTTCCTGTCTCCCACGGCCACAAGCCTATCAGCGATTGCTCAATGCTGCTGCCAGAGAACCACGCCCAACTCCCAATGACCATCCCAAGGATGAGCGCTACGCTGATGAGGCCAGGGATGATGACAAAGCTCCAAAGCTTGTGTTTGGAAATCAGAGACATTCCTCTCCGAAAAGCGGTGATGGATTCAGAAAAGGAAGCAAACATACGCCGAGGGGTTGAGAATGAAGGACAGAAGAAAAAGAAGCTACTGGAGCTTTGACAGCTAGTTACAAAGAATGAATTTGCTATTCAAGGTTGAAAGGGAAAAGGAATTTGCCTTCTTCTCCAGAATATATCAATTCATATTTCCCGACAGGTACTTCCTTCCATTTGAGTTTGATGCGCTTAGCTTTGGCCCGCATGGTGAGTTGATTGGGCAGAAGTAAGCCATCAGGGCCGTACACTGCTATCTGCGCCGCAACCTGCGGGAGGTTGGTTCCTGTTAGAATGAGCTGGTTTCGTTTTTGTCGAAAAAGGATGCCTGATTCTTCCCATGACTTGCACTCCAGGCGGTATGACTCTTCCAAAGTAGCGGGGGGAGCCATGGGAAGGGCTTCTTCCACGATTTCTTCAGCGACCGGCTTCTCTTGCCAAAGCTGCAACAAAGAATCCGCGAGGCGAGCGTTGGGGATGCCGTAGCCATATTCATTGTCCGGCTGAGGAAACTGGTGGCTACTTTCTTTGATGGCTTGAATGACCAACTGACTGTGGGCGTCTGGATGCGCCTGCCACAGACAAGCCGCCATCCCCGCGACGATGGGGCTCGACAACGAAGTGCCCCGACCGCTTCCCAGGCGATTGTCTGCCCGCGCTACCGCGACGCCACTGCCAAACGCAACGACGTCCGGCTTGATCCGTCCGTCCGCAGTGGGTCCAACCGAACTATAGGAAGCCCGTTGTCTCTGGCGGTCGATGGCCCCAATGCAGAGCACACTGTCCGCATCACAAGGAACGGTGATTTTTCGCCAGGAGCTTGTGCCTTCGTTCCCTGCGGCAACTGTGATCAACATCCCCCGGCTGGCCGCAATGTCCACCGCACGAGTCGTGATGGCCGTCTGTCCATCCAATTCTTCGTGTCGGTACGAGCCTTTGCCTTGCCGAAAACGAGAATACCCCAAAGAAGCATGAACCATGTCTGCCCCCAAGGAATCCGCCCATTCCAGCGCGGCAACAAAGTTGTGTTCTTCTATTTGGGTCTCTGAACGGGCATCCTCCGTACGGGCCAACAAAACCGAGATTTGAGGAGCGGTCCCTACCAATTCTTCGGGCAAGTCCGCAGCGATGGTAGACAATACTTCGGTCCCATGATCGTGATGGGCAAATACATGTGCGTCTCCCTCGACAAAGTCCTTGGTAGCGAGAATCCTGCCTTCCTCCCGTAACCGCTGAAAAGCCGCAATGGTGTCGACGCCTAAAAATCCGGCATCCAATACCGCCATGACTTGCCCTTGGCCCAGCAAGCCCTTTTGATGGAGATGTTCCACTTCAATCAGGGTATTTTGAAAGGTCGCCCGGCCAAAGGAAGTGGCCATTTCAGGTTCCGGAGCCGGAATATCTGAAGGAGCAACCTGCATGCGCTCAAAGCGAGCCGCCGGATGAATCTCTGTAACAAAGGGCAAAGAAATGATTTGGTCAGGGTCAACCCCATCCGCCTCAATGACTGCCGCGTTCAACCAGCGGGAAGTGCTCACTACGGACCACCCCAATTGTTCCAACTCTTGGAGATAGGTCTCATGTACGGGCACGTCCAGGGAGGCGACCACCTCCGGGCCTTTGTCCTCCAAAAAGACCCATAGATGCGTCTGGGCAAACAGGCCCAAGGGCAAGTACATAAGGAGGAAGCTGAATATGATGCGGTTCACAGGTGAGAATGATTAAGATGAAAGAAGAATCCAATGACCAAGGAATGGAGGGTCAAATTGTTGGCTTTTGCTCAGAAAAAAAAGTCCAATCCCTCCTCCGTCCTATCGTCGTGGAATGGCGAAGTGGACAATTCTGACGGAGAAATGTGAAACCTGCCTCCATATTTGTGCTGGCATCTCATGGGTAGTTCTTGTTTTTTACTGATATTCAAACGCTTTCAACCCTCTCCACATGCATACGTTACGACTTTCTTTGTTGCTCCTTCTGGGAGGAAGTTTCTTGCTTATCCATCCCCTCTCAGCTCAATCTGAGGGATGTGCAACTATGGAGCATCATCAGCATTTGCTCGACACGTATCCCGACATGCTTCCCCTCAGAGCCGAAATCGAGCAATTTACCCAGGCATTTGTCCAGCAAGGCGAACCGCTTTCAGCCCCTGTATATACCATTCCCGTAGTGGTTCACATCGTGTGGAAGGATTCCAGTCAGCGACTCCCGCTGGCTCACATCCAGGAGCAAATCAACAGCCTCAACCAGGATTTTCGCCGCATGAATGCCGATACCAACCTGACTCCTGCGGCCTTTCAGGCGGTTGCCGCCGATGTTGAACTGGAATTCTGCCTGGCAAGTCAAACGCCTGATGGAGCCCCCAGCAACGGGATTCTGTATGTTCCCACCACCGAAAATGACTTTACCATTGCCACCGATGAAGTCAAATTCAGCAATTTGGGCGGCTCTGATGCCTGGCCCCGAGCTGAGTACCTCAATCTATGGGTGTGCCAACTGGAAGCTGGTGGAGTTACGGGCTATGCGACCTTACCGGGTGGGCCACCGGCCATAGATGGGGTCGTGGTGGATGTGGACTATGTGGGAAGTCCGGCGAGTCCGGCAGCCAATGGCTCCATTGGGCGAGTGCTCACCCATGAAGTGGGGCATTGGTTCAACCTCAATCACGTTTGGGGAGATGGGGACTGCTCGGTAGATGATGGCGTCGCCGATACGCCCATTCAGGATGGACCGATCTACGATTGTCCCAGCTTCCCCTTGCTCAATTGCAACACCGGACCCGATGGAGCCATGTTCATGAATTATCTCCAATATGTGGACGACAGTTGCATGAATCTCTTTAGCCAAGGTCAAAAGACACGGATGCGTGCCCAACTACAAGCGGGATCTTTTCGGTTCAGTCTTCGCAATAGTCCTGGCTGTGATAGCAGCACGCAATGCCCCATGACCAGTGGACTCGCAGGCCAAAGCTCCCAGCCCGATCAGGTTGAGTTGTCCTGGTTTGAAACTACCTATGCAGGAAGCTATGAGCTTCGCTATCGCCCGTTGGGAAGCGGCAGTTGGTCGACCGCTTCGGCCTCAGAGCCAGCGACTACCATACCGGGACTCAGCACGTGTACCATCTACGAGTGGCAGGTTCGGACCTTATGCGTAGGCCAATCCTATGGACCGTACAGCCTCCTTCAATACGTCACCACCGCAGGATGCCAGCAAGGCTGTGGTGCGCCAGATTCCATCACCCTTGAACCCGGCATCAAATCTGGTCTGCTGCAATGGTCTCCTTCTCCCAACGCCCTCACCTATCAGGTGCAATACCAAGCGCTCGGAGATACCACTTGGCAAGACACCTTGGTCACAGATACGAGTTTGATGATGGAGGATCTCCGGTTCTGCCAATCCTATCGCTATCGCCTACAAAGTCGCTGTCTCGAAGGCTACTCGGGCTTCAGCCTGGTAGATACGTTTACCACGGTTTGTGACAATTATTGTATCAGCCAGGGCTCCAGCACTGAATTTGAATGGATTGAGCAAGTACTCATTGGG
>JBCCCJ010000479.1:0-5259 GCA_039033615.1 Bacteroidota bacterium | reverse complement strand
CGGTGTTCATGCTGGATGAGATTGACAAGGTTGGCAATGATTTTCGCGGGGATCCTTCTTCCGCCTTATTGGAGGTACTGGACCCCGAACAGAACAACAGTTTCCGGGACAACTTCCTAGAGGTGGAATACAACCTCTCACGGGTGATGTTCATCTGTACGGCCAATACGCTTTCTACCATTCACCCGGCGTTGCGGGATCGGATGGAAATCATCGAGATCAGTGGATACTCTTTAGAGGAAAAGCAAGAGATCGCCAAGCGACACCTAATCCCCAACCTTCGAAAAGAGCACGGGTTAAAAGCCGCACATATGAAGGTATCTCCCAAGGCTCTCAAAAGCGTGATCGAAAATTACACCAGAGAATCTGGGGTGAGAAACCTGGCTCAACAAGTCGCCCGTCTTTGTCGGGGAACAGCTAAAGAAATTGTCCTGAACGAAAAAGCGCAGGTTCGAATCTCCGATAAAAATTTGACGGACTTTCTCGGAGTCAAGCGGTTTGAAAATGAAGCCTACCAGAAGATTGAACATCCTGGTGTGGCTATTGGACTTGCCTGGACCTCAGTAGGAGGCGAAATCTTATTTGTCGAAGCGACCCTGACACCAGGTAATGGACGACTGAGCATGACCGGCCAATTGGGAGAAGTCATGAAAGAGTCTGCAACCCTCGCCTATACCTATCTTCGTTCTCAGGCCGATCAATTGAAGATTCCCTATCAGGTTTTCAAGCAGTGGGACGTCCATATTCATATTCCTGCAGGTGCCATCCCCAAAGATGGTCCTTCTGCTGGGATTACGCTGCTCACTTGTCTGGCTTCGTTGTTTACCCAACGCTTGGTCAGTCCTTCCTTGGCCATGACGGGAGAAATCACCTTGCGAGGACGGGTGCTTCCAGTGGGCGGGATTAAGGAAAAAGTTCTGGCCGCAGTTCGGGCGGGAATCACGACCTTGATCATGTCGCGAGAAAACGAGAAGGATGTCAATGAGATCAAACCCGCGTATATCGAAGGGCTCACCATTCATTTTGTGAGTGATATGCGGGAGGTGTTGCGCTTGGCATTGGAGAAAAAGGTGATCAAAGGAGGTATGAATTTACTTCCCAAAGGAGAAGATGCCCAGAACAATCAGCTGAAAAGACTGGAGCAAATTCGCCAGATTGTTGCGGAGGCGTAGTAGGGAAATTCGTCTGGTGAAACATCTAACGATAAACGAGCTGTTGCTATGCAAAAGATTCTTCGCCTATTCCTAGCTGTTCTGATTCTTGGATGTTTTTCTTCTGAACTACTTGCCCAAAGAGCAAGATATAAGCCCCAAACTCATGAGTTGAGTCTCAATATGGGAAGTGCCCAAGTGATCCCGTCGGAAATCAAAGGTTTTCAAGACCTAGGGGCTGGGGTTACCCCTTCTGTACTCCAGGTCGGCGGCCAAATCCTGAATGGCGGCAGATATACCTATCACCATTCTCTGAGTAATGGCTTTCGCCTGGGGGTTCTTCGGAGAAAGGCTACGTTTTATCAAGGGAATGAAATAGAAAAAACCGACTGGGACATTCGCTTGGGATATATCCGTAAGAAGCACTATGGTCCCGTTCAAGTGTTTGCTGGAATTGACGCCCAAGTCACCCAACAGGAGCAACGCTACCTCAGTTTGGCTGGTACGGAGATCGCTCAGGTTCAAGCTGAAGGATTAGGCATCGCCCCCCTGGTAGGATTCCGATACTTCTTCAGCCCTTATTTGTCTATTTCGGCGGAAGCGGAAGTCTATGGCTTGGGGATCCTTCGACGCACCGGGGAATCAGAAGCCCTACAAACCAACCTCTTGCGACGAGGAGAAATAGGCATCCAGACCCATGCTTTATTGAGCTTTCATTTCGTCAAAATGAAAAAACGTTGTACCTGTCCCAAGGTGCGGCGATGAATGGTTTTTTTATGTAGGTTGCGTCTATGCCGAAGCGCTCCCGTTTGTTGTTCTACCTTGGTGCCGCCCTTCTGTTAGGACTGGTCATCTGGTTTTTCTCGCCCGTATTGGTTTATGTGGCAGTGGCAGCTGTGGTATCTTTGATCGGTCGCCCAATTGTAGATTATCTGGGCAAAATTCAGATCAAAAATCGGCGCCTCCCGAACGCTTTGCGGGCAATGCTGGCGTTGATGATGATTTATGGCGTCGCCTTCTTGCTGTTTGTGCTGTTCATTCCACCCGTTCTCGAAGAGACAAAACAATTGGAGGCCATAGAAATCCAATCCATCACTGAAGGGCTTGCAGAGCCTATTCAATGGTTAGAGTCAGCCTTTCAAAAATATGAACTCATTGGGCAAGACGCCTCCATCGAAACGTATTTTCGAGACAAGGTATTCGGCGTGCTGGGGAGTGCCAAGATCTCCAACATCGCCAATTCCATCGTAGGGTTCACCGGGGATTTGCTCATCGGCATTTTCTCTGTAACCTTCATTGCCTTTTTCTTCCTCAAAGAAAGAGGCTTGCTTCACAACATCATCATTACCCTGACTCCGGCTCAATATGTGGATCAGGTGAATCACATTCTCCAGACGGTGAAAAAATTGCTTTCTCGCTATTTCATTGGAGTGCTGACCGAAGTCTTGCTCGTCGGGGCGTTGATTTCCATCGGCTTGGTGATCCTCGGGGTAGAAAACGCGCTCATCATTGGATTCTTTGCGGGCATATTCAACATCATCCCTTATCTCGGCCCAATTTTAGGAGGGCTCTTGGGAATTTCTTTGACCATCCTGAGTAGTTTGGAACTAGATTTTTATGCTGACATGGTTCCTCTGACCCTCCAGGTGATGGTGGTATTTGTAGTCGTTCAATTGATCGACAACCTGGTGTTTCAACCCTACATCTACTCCAGCAGTGTGAAGGCCCATCCTTTGGAAATATTCTTGATCATCTTAGCTGCTGGCAGTTTTTCAGGAGTCGGAGGGATGATTTTGGCCATCCCTGTGTACACCATCATCCGGGTAGTGGCAAAAGAATTTTTCCATCAATTAAAAGTGGTTCAATCTATCACCAAGAGCATTTGAGCATGCGATCAGAGCACGAAAATCCCTGGCAAACCCTCGCTTCTGAAAAAATCTATGAAAACAACTGGATCTCACTCACTGAGCACCAGGTGATCAGTCCTGGAGGAAAACCGGGAATCTATGGGGTGGTGCATTTTCAATCCCAAGCCGTCGGAGTGGTTCCCTATGAGGACGGACAGATTTGGATGGTTGGACAATACCGATATGCCTTGAAGCAGTACTCTTGGGAAATTCCAGAAGGAGGAAGCCCCCATGGAGAAGATCCCTTGGCCACGGCTCAACGGGAGCTCCAAGAAGAAACCGGACTGATTGCGGCAACGTACGCCCCCCTGTTCGAGATGCACCTGTCTAATTCTGTCTCAGATGAATGGGGCATTGTGTACCTCGCGACGGATCTGACCCCAGGTCCTGCGGAACCAGAGCATACCGAGGAACTCCGCGTGGAAAAACGACCTTTAGATCAAGTATTTGCGGAAGTGGAAGCCGGGAAAATTACCGATTCTCTCACGGTTGCGGCGGTTTACAAACTGAAGATTCTCCAATTGCAGGGCAAACTTTCCTGAAGCACGGATGCACACCACTGGACAAAAGTCCAAATTATGACGAATAGCGCAGCTCTCACCACAAGGGCGGGTTGGCCATTCCGATTTCTTCGGAATAAACTGCCTCCAGCTTGTCCCGAGAATCGGGAAGGTGCTGGGGCGGCAATGAGCGTTGCATGGGACTTCGGCGGTTTTTTGCCTCCTTTTTTGCCGACAAAAAAGGAGGGCCCGCAGCAGGCGACGTCATGCTCGGACAACAGAAAATCAAAAGGAATTCAAGAAATGTCCAGTGGTGTGGCACGGATGCTTTGGCATCTAGAAAAGGATAGCCGTGAATTCGTGGCTGGAAAAATAAGGCCGGCATCTTTGGTGGGATACAGCGCTACACATTCTCTCCTTCTTCGGTCCGATTCTTCAGGAGGCCGCGAAGGAAGATGGCCCCTCCCACAAATACCATCGAATAGGCAAAGCCCAACATCATGCCCGTCTCTTCTCCGTACTGGCCAAGGGAAGCCAAAATCCCAACCATCCCGGTAACGCCACCTGACAGCATGGAACGATCTCCTTTGGTGGCGGGCCGTCCTTCCAGAGTTTGCTCAAACTCATCCAGATGGTCGTTGGCAGCAGCAAATTCCAGCTCGGGAATGATCAGGATCGCCTGCGCATCCTCATGCCCTTCGACTGGTCCATCGGGAAATTTCAGCACGCTGCTGATCCCCTGATCGCGCAGAAACTCATTGTGCCGTTGAGCAAGAGCGGGATCTTCGTAATACGCCAAGGGAATCCAAGAATCAGACATAAATGGTCAATTTGGCAATCCTATGAGTAAAAAGTACAACTTGTTCAAGCGAATTCAAACCCTTTTTGTTCAGATTGTCAAACATTTGGGCTTTGCTTACCTTGCTTTCATGAAACCTTTCCTCTGGCCCGTTTTTCTCTTTTTACTGGCGGCCTGCGCCCCCTCTCCATCTTCCGTCGAAATCTCCTATCCTTCGCTCCCCGCCCCTGATCGGGTATGGGAAGTAGGATTTCTCGTGATGGACGGTGTATACAACACCGAACTGACCGCCCCGATGGATATGTTTCATCACACGGTGTTTCATACTGAGCCGGGCATGCACGTCTTTACCGTGGCCGAAGACAGTGGACTGATTCGCACCTTTGAAGGCTTGGTATTCCAGCCTGATTTTCATTTTGACTCTGATAGCCTTCCGCCCATAGATGTCCTCGTGGTTCCCAGTGCAGAACATCACCTGGACTCTGATCTCGAAAATGAGCGCATGATTTCTTGGGTACAAGAACGAGCAAAGAACGCCTCCTACGTTCTCTCCTTGTGTGATGGCGCTTTTGTCTTGGCTAAGGCGGGCTTGCTAGACGATTTTGCCTCTACCACCTTTCCCAGCGACATCCCCACTTATCGGAAAACCTTCCCTCAGTTAGAAGTACACGAGGAAGTCCTATTCGTTCATGATGGGAAATTCATCACCTCTGCTGGAGGCGCCAAGTCCTTCGAACCCGCCTTGTATTTGTGTGAGCGGCTCTATGGAAAAAAAGCAGCAGATGGCATTGCCCGAGGCTTGGTGATCGACTGGAATCTCACAGAGGTTCCTCACCTCGTTGTTGAGGAAGAGAATATTCCAGAAAAATAAGGCTTCATACCCTTTACCGATTCAGACTCGG
>JBCCCJ010000478.1:0-5269 GCA_039033615.1 Bacteroidota bacterium | reverse complement strand
GTAGCACCCAGGTTTTCCTTGGGGGCTACCAATGGATCTACCACGTCGGCCATGAGGGAGCCCGGTCGGGTAAACAAATCCCAGCTATTCCAACGCAGGAAGCGCCCCAGATAAATCCCATAACTGGTCAATAGCAGGATCCCCAGCGTGATCACAGTGGACCAGAGTTGCCCCAGGCGATCAAACCAGTATTCCTTCATGTGCCGAAGCGAATCCAATCCCAGCAGCAAACCCGTCCAGGCAAAGGAGATGATGAGGGTCAAGTCAAACCATTGAGGAACCCCATTTCGAGGGCGGAGGTGAAAGAGATCGGTGAGGATGTAGGGAGAATTGGGGAAAAAGAGCAGCCAAAAAGCCGCACTCAGCCAGATGACCCAGGCTTTTCTTTCTTTTTTCACCAACCAAGCCGAAATCCACCAGGGAATCCAGGCCAGGAAGAGGTTCCAGACCAAGAAGTAAAAGCGAAGATTATCCGTGAAATAAGTGCGCAGGATCAGCAACCCCACCGCTAGCAAGGTGCCGAATAAGAGCAGCGCCAAACGCGGGGAGAGCAAGGAAAAGAGGCGTTTTGAAACCGTGGTCATGGTTGTAAGACTGTATTTCGTAGAAAGCGTGGCAGTTAGGAGGAGTAGTTGGCAGGAGCAGTTAGGGGTAGCAGTTGGCAGGAGATAGCAGTAGTCTCAGGATTGGAAGACAGATCCTTTTTTCTCCAGACTATGACAGAATCAACTACCGTACCTTTCTCCCAGTTCACCTACTTTCCAATTCCCTAGTTCCCCAATCCCCAGTTTTCTAGTTCCCTAATTCTCCAATCCCTTGATGATTTTCTCCAAGGCATCGAGATGGGTTTCAAAGGCTTTTCTACCAGCGGACGTGGCTCGGTAGGTGGTATGAGGTTTCCGATTGAGAAAGGTCTTGTTTTCTTCTAGGTATTCAGCTTTTCGCAACAATTTGATGTGGCTGGCTAGGTTGCCATCGGACACCGCCAACTTGGTTTTCAAGGTATTGTAGGCCACCCATTCCTCCACCATCAGCAAAGACATGATGCCCAGCCGGTAGCGGTTTTCAAACAGCTTGTTGAGGTTGTTGAGTGCAGAATTCACCGTTCGTGTCTCAGATACATCACGATGCCGTACAAGATGTGCAGCACCCCAAATCCAATCATCCAACATATCAAACCATAGCCCGGAAACCAAGCCGCAACCAAGCCCACGCCAATCTGGCTCATCCCCAGGTAGCGAATTTCCCCCAAGGTATATTTGCCCGCATTCAGCAGGCCCATGCCATAAAAAATCAAGGTCGCTGGGGCCACCATCCCTCCTACCCCCCACAGCGCCAACTCCACGCAAAAAATCGCTCCTGCGATCAGGGGAATGGCCAAATTCCAGGCCAATCGTCGGCTGGCTTTGGTCCAAAGCTGCGCCTCTTTTCTCCGAGCATTCCGCAAAGTAAAGAAGGTCGCAACCGCAATTGCCAAGACCAAAATCAAGATCGCAATCCCGACCAGGGTCCACAACTGATCCATGCGCACCACATAACTCCGCTTGCTGAGCATGCCATAGATGTCCTCTCGGTCTAGGTACAGATAGGTACCGACCGCCCCGACAATTGCGACCAAGCCTGCCCCTACCCCCGAAAGCCCGCTCAGGGACATGAAGCGGCTGGATTCCTCCATCAGGGAACGGATTTCGGCAAGATCTTCGAGCTGGCGTTTGTAGTCAGACATAGCAAAGCGCTTTGGCATACAAAGTTGGAAACGGAAAAATTCCGGGAAGGTTTCTCCCTACTAGATAGCATTTTGTATTTTCCGCTATGGAACGCCCTTTCTTGAAACCCCTATTGCTATGTTGGTTCATCAGTTGCCATGGTCTCCTCCTAGCCCAACCGACTGCTCCTGAGCTACAGTTTCAGCGTTTTGGGGTAGAAGATGGGCTTTCTCAGGTTACCGTAAATGCCATCATCCAAGACACTCAGGGCTACCTGTGGGTGGGTACCAATCAAGGCCTCAATCGTTACGATGGCTATGAATTCCGCCAATACTTGGCAGATGCCAGCCAGCATACAGGCCCCAGCCATAACTTCATCAATGCCCTTCTGGAAGATCATCAGGGCATGCTCTGGGTTGGTACGGCCAATGGCTTGAATCGCTATGATCCTAGCCAGGATGAGTGGACGTATTTCTCCCCAAAAGAAGGCGACACCACCAGTCTGGTACATCACGACATCTACAGCCTATACGAGGATCAGCAACAGAGACTCTGGATTGGAACGGGGGTAGGGTTTTGTCGCTTGGATCAAACGGCCAATTCTCCCGAAGACTGGACCTTTCGGCAATGGATTCCTCGTCAAGGTCATCACCCCTATCATTTGCCCAGCAGCACAGTTCATGAATTTGTAGAGGAGGAAGAAACTCTCTGGTTGATCGCCACCAGCAAGGTCGAAGACGGCAGTCCACATGGTTCAGGGCACTTGGTCCAATTTGACTTGGCTACGGAACGCATCCGATCTTTTGGGGGTACCTCCACGGAAAGTGAGGCCCTCCCAGATGTAGAGCTTCGATCCATAGAGCTGGACCATCGAAACCGCTTGTGGTTGGGGGGAACCCATAAGGGGTTGATGCGAATGCTAGACGAGGAAATCCCTGATTTTGCCACCTATCCCCTCCATCCAGATACGGGCATCCCCCACGGACTGGTCACCGAACTCTTCGAAGATGCTGCTCACCACTTTTGGGCCGGAACCTTTGAAGGATTGGTTTGTCTGCCAGGAGGAGAAGGCGAGACTTTCACCCCCTACACTTGGTTCAACGAACAAGGCAAGCCGGAAAGCTTTGGGGCGGTCGATATCATCATGCAAGATCGCTCGGGAATCTATTGGAGTGGCTCTGAAATCGGTCTGTTCAAGGGGCTTCCGATCGATCAATCTTTCCATGTGCTCTCTACCCAGTCGCCTCCCGGTCAGCAACTGATCGGGGATGACATTTTTGGCATTTTGGCACACTCTTCTGGCGAAATTTGGGTCGGGAGCTATCAAGCGGGTTTGAATCGACTGTCCCCCCAAGTCGATGGGAGCTTCCTGGTAGAACAAATTCCCCCCGGACCAGAAGCAGGCCAGATTCCGCTCTCCTCGATTCTGAACCTGGCAGAATCTCCAGACGGTCACATTTGGGTTAGCTCTTTTGAAGGAGTGTTGGAAATCACGCCCCAAAGTATCTCCAACCAACCCAGAGCGTATCGCCATTTTCTACATGATCCCAACGATTCCCATTCTCTGGCTTCCAATTACGTCTATCAGGCAATCCCAGATGGCGACAACATCTGGCTAGCCAACTATACGGGAGGCTTGGAACAACTGAGCTTTCAACCCAATGGCGAATATCAGGTGCGCAGAATCACCGTCCAGGATCGAACCGATGGCTACGGCATGGCCACCAACCAATTCGCCAACCTTGTTCTCGATCCAGACCACCGTCTGTGGGTAGGTTCCCAAGGATTTCAGCGCATGTATGGAGACATCGAAGGAGAATGGGGCTTTCGAAGTTTGTTGATTGAGTATCAAGATCGGAGAAACCAATTTCTTCCCTCTTTCCTGAGCATGTATTGGGAGACGAGTAATCAGGTGTGGCTGGGTTCCAAAAATGGCTTATGGGAGGTAAGGCTTTTGCCGGGAGCAGAAAAAGCGCCTTGGGAGGGGGACTCTATTCCCCAGCTACTGGAAACGGAATCACACATCTACTCCACCGCAGATGGTCTTCCTAGCCAGACGGTCTATGAAATTGTGCCGGATGATCGGGGAGATTTGTGGTTGAGTACGCAGAAGGGGCTGTCTCGCTTCGACCCAGAAAAGAAACAGTTCCGCAACTACGATGCTCGGGATGGGCTGGCCGGAGACGAATTCAATGGCAATTCGGCAGCCAAAGATCAGCGGGGTTATCTATACTTCGGTGGCATCAATGGCCTGACTTACTTCCACCCGGATAGCCTGAAAGGAAATCAGGCTCCGCCCACAGTGGTCATCACGGAGATTCGCTTATTCAATGAGCCCCTGAAGGTCGGCAAGTCGATTCCGCAAAGTGATTTCCAAGTACGCCAGACACCAGAGTTTGTGGAAGAATTGCGGCTTTCTCACCGCGATTATGTCTTATCCTTCGAATTTGCGGCCCTGGATTTTACCCAACCGCTCAAGAATCAGTATGCCTATCAAATGGAAGGTCTGGATGAAGAGTGGGTCATGGCGGGGGATCGACGCTTTGTCACCTATACCAATCTCGCCCCCGGCTCCTACACCTTTCGGGTCAAGGCCAGCAACAATGATGGCGTCTGGAACGAGACAGGCACTTCGGTACAAATTGTGGTCACGCCTCCTTGGTGGCAGCGCTGGTGGGCGTGGTTGATCTACGCTGTGCTGTTGGGTTGGGGCATATTTGGGCTGGTCCGATATCGCACCCGAAAAGTCCGGCAAGAGATGCGGCTTCAGGCAAAGCTAGAGCAAGCCAAAGTCGAAGAGCGGGAGCGAGTGCGAGCCCAAAGTTCCCGAGATTTCCATGATGAAGCGGGCAATCACATCACCAAAATTTCGCTCTACACTGGCTTGGTCAAACGGGGCCTAAGCGAACAAACCGATTTATTGGACTACCTCAGCAAGATTGAAACCAATGTCAAAGAGTTGTCCGGCGGGATGAAGGATTTCATCTGGATGCTGGATCCCCACAAGGATGGTTTGGCGGCCCTCGTACAGCGAATGGTGGATACTGGCTATAAGGTATTTGAGGATTCCAGCATTGAGTTCATCCCGACAGTAGAACTCGATGCTCTGCCGGAGCAACGAATGGACGTGAATAGCAAGCGAAATTTGCTCCTGTTATTCAAGGAGGGGATGAACAATGCGTTGAAATACGCGCGGGCTTCTACGGTGTACTTCACCGCGACGCTTCAGGATCAGGTCCTCATCATTGAGTTGCGGGATGATGGCCTCGGTTTTGAGCGGGACAAATTGGCTCGGGTCAATGGGCTGAACAATATGGAGAAACGCGCGGAAGAAATTGGCGCAAGCCTAGAGGTCGAAGCAACTCCCGGCATTGGAACCTTGATTCGACTGCAGCAGTCGATTCACCCAAATGGGTGAGAAATTTGGCCCTGGAGATCGGTAGGTTTGCGGCAGTGGGTAGCGGCAGTGGGTAGCGGCAGTGGGTAGCGGCAGTGGGTAGCGGCAGTGGGTAGCGGCAGTGGGTAGCGGCAGTGGGTAGCGGCAGTGGGTAGCGGCAAAAAAG
>JBCCCJ010000477.1:0-5271 GCA_039033615.1 Bacteroidota bacterium | reverse complement strand
CGTCATACCAACCCGTGTCCTGATAGGTATGACTGGGGTTTGCCAAGCTAGCGGTGTTCCCATCTCCCAAGGTCCACTCCCATTGCGTCAGCGGAAAAGGGGAGAAAGTCGTATCGGTAAAACTCACATCCAAAGGAGCACAGCCCTCGAATTGGTCAGCGGTGAAACCTGCTTCTACTTCCTGTATCTGAATAAAGTTTCGTTTCAATCTTCGGTTGAAACATCCTCCTTGGCCATAAGCATTCAAGACCACCCAGAACGTATCTACAGCGGTATAGGTCAATACGGGTTCAAAGTCGGTGGATAGATAGTTTGGCCCGCTACCAGTGGGGGACGAAAAGGTCCATTCATAGGTCTGCCCATTGGTGGTAAGATTCACAAATTCAACTTGAAAGGGCACTTCACAGCCCACCGTCGTATCTGCTACGGTAAAATCTGCAAAGGGTACAGCAAAAACTTCGATGGGTATGAATATGGTGCGCTCGCACCCACTAGGATCAGAGATATGAGCGCTGACTTGATAGGTGCCCGCCTGAGGATAGCGGTACTTGGGGTGCAACCCTACCAGGGTGTCTCCATTTCCCAGATCCCACACCACCGTACTGTTGGAGGCGGCAGTAGAATGAAGTCTCATGGTATCGTATTGACAAAAGCTGGAATCTTCTGCGTACGCTCCCAAGGTATTGAGCCCTAAATTCACGTAATCGATCCGAGTCAGGGTATCTGAACACCCCTCCGCATCTATGACGATGTGCTGAATAGAGAAATTCCCATTACTCTGAAAGGTGTGAGTCGGGTTCAAACTATTGGCAGTGGACCCATCTCCAAAATCCCACGTGTGCGTTCCAACAATCGTTCCGGTACTGGTGAATTGGACTGTCAATGGTGCGCCACAAGCAATCAGCTCATCTCCTACAAAGGAAGGATCAGGTGCATTGGTCTGGATCAAGCCCTGTTGCGTGAAGGTATTGCTACAGCCATATTGATTGATTACCTCCAGGGAAACCGGAAATGTCCCTTTGCTGGTATATAGATGGAGGGGGTTGGGCTCTGTGCTGAGATTCCCGTCACCAAAGTCCCACTGCCATTGAGTAATATTTCCAGAACCTGCTTGGGAGATATCCGTGAATTGGACGGATTCATAGGTGCATATTTCTGTCAGGTCCTGGGTAAAATTCGCGATGGGCAAGGCATAGGATTGGAGATAATCTGTCCGGACCAGGGTATCCTTCAAGCCATTGGCATCCGTTACGATCAGACGAATGGTGTAGCTCCCAGCGGAAGCATATACCCCTCCTGGGGCTTGTAAAGTAGAAGTCCCGGTACCCAAGTCCCATTCCCAGGCGACTGCACCTGTAGATTGATCTTCAAAATTTACGACTAGGGGTACACAGCCTTCTGTTAGTGAAGCTTGAAACTGAGCAATGGGTTGTCCAAAGAGCTGGAAAAAAGCAGACGAAAATAGTACCAGGAGTACAAAATGTCTGATCATAGTATTTTCTATTTCCCCAAAAATACACATCAGAAAATACCAGTCCTACCGCCTTGTAAGAGCGCTCAGGCTTTTGTCAACTCTGATCCAAAAAGGAAGGGAAATAGAGGGAATCTATGGGCTTCTACGTAATGAATTGATCACTTTGAGCGATTTCAGGCTTGTTATTCTTCCAGCTTGGGAAGTGAGGAAATCCAGGGCAAAGTGTCCCTGCCCATGAATTTGCACCAAATGATCGGATGGAAAGGGCTTATTTTTTGCCTGATCTTCGGCCTTGAGGGAAGGAAAAAGAAGCGATGCCCCGAAGTTCTTCC
Organism: Bacteroidota bacterium; assembly: GCA_039033615.1. Lineage (GTDB taxonomy): Bacteria > Bacteroidota > Bacteroidia > J057 > J057 > JBCCCJ01. The sequence goes on along the minus strand of JBCCCJ010000477.1, from coordinate 3,465 downwards.
CGATGAGTCATCATCAGGAGGCCAAAGGTGATGATGCTGAATACCTGTAATGGCAATTGCAACCAGTCAAAGCTCTTGGCGGCAAAGAAGCTAAATACCACCACCGCGAGAGCTGCCATGACATAGGCGAGCGAGGGATAACGAAACAACAGATAGCCAACCAACGCACAACCGCAGAAGACCAAGGTCAACGGAGGGTGAATCGCAAACAGGACTCCGAAGGTAACATGGAAACCTTTGCCACCCCGGTAGCCCGCGAAAAAAGGAAAAATGTGCCCCAAAATGGCGGCTAGCCCAAATGACATAGTCAGCAAGGGATACTCCCATTCCGAAAAGAGGCCATACTTATTGTGAATCATCAAGGCCAGACTTGCCGCCAACATGCCTTTGCTGATATCTAGCAGTCGAACCAACAAGCCAGCTTTGTTTCCCAGTACCTGATGGACATTGGAATGACTTGCATTGCCCAGCCCATGATCTCGAATATCGATGCCGTATACCAAGCTGCTCAACCAAACACTGGTAGGAATGCTTCCAATCAGGTAAGCCAGGATGGTACAGAAAAGAATTTCCAGGTAATCCATAAAGAGCAATTCTTACGTAAAGATACGGTAATTTGGAACTAATACAACCTTAACACGAGACTCGACTCTCATGCATTTCTAAGGCCATGTTTGGGATAGAAAATTTGCTACAGGAATCATCGGATGTGAGGTTTCCCGTAAACGGAATCTTCGTCTGACAAGCAATTTCGACGAAGAAAAGCGGGTGAGACATCCCAAATTTCGGGGCTATTTTGAGGAGAAACTGCGTGGTTCAGGTTCTCGAAGCCGGGGATTCTCAAGTAAATTGGCGTCCCAAACATGGTCTAAGGGATAGAGGTACCTGTGAAGAGAACAGTCAGCTTACGGAGGGGCGGCAAAAAAGGTGCACAGAAGCCGAAAAAAGATCATCGCCAAGGATCTACCCCGTTGACATACTGATAGAAAGTATCCAGGTCAATGTTGGTGCCACAGGCGATCAGACCTACTTTTTTGCCGTGGAGCTCTTCCCGAAGGGGTCCTAGCAAGGCTGCCAAAGAAGCAGCGGCAGCAGGCTCGGCGACCAGTTTCATGTCCGAGAACATGAGGTTCATGCTGCGTCGGATCATGCTGTCATCGATCAAGACTACCCGTTCCAAATACTTGGCGCAGAGATCCATGGTGTATGGCATGGAAAAAGGGGCTCCCAGGCTATCAGCAATGGTGCGCACTCTTTCAATAGATTGGGGGGAACCCTTTTGCAGGCTTTGATACATGGTATTGGCTCCTTCAGGCTCTACGCCATAGACCTTGCAGGTTGGATCCAACAGATGAATGGCAGCGGCCATCCCCGCAGCCAGCCCTCCTCCTCCGATCGGCACAATCAGCGCATCCAGCGGGCCAACTTGCTGATGATATTCTAAGGCTACCGTCGCAGTCCCCAGCACCGTTTTTTCTCCTTCAAAAGGATGGATGAACGCTCGCCCTTCTTCTTCCTGGATCCGCTTCACTTCTGCGAATGCCTCTTGGACATCCTCCACCAGAATAATCTCCGCCCCCAACGATTCACATTCGGCGATCCGGGCGGCATTGGCAGATTTCGGCATGACCACTTTGGCCTGGCTGTTCAGCACCCTGGCCGCATAGGCTACCGCAATTGCATGATTCCCTGCGCTTACGGCAGTTATGCCTGTTTGCAATTGTTCGGGTGCCAGCTCCATCATATTTTTCAGCGCTCCCCGAGGTTTGAAACTTCCCCCTCGCTGAAGTAACTCCAACTTGATCCAGATTTCGGTTTCGGTCCCGAGGAGTCGTTCCTTGTCAATGGTTCTCCAGGCCCAAACAGGCGTGGTCAAGACTAGTTCTCCCAATTGTTCCCGGGTATGTTGGATATCAGATAAGCTAATTCCCATGCATCATTGTTTTGTGGCCTGAATGGCCTCCAATTGTTCGAATAATTGCCGTTCCTGGCTGCTCAGTTTTTGGGGAATCTCGACCTTCACGCTCACATACATATCCCCAAACTGCCCAGTCTTTCCATATACCGGCATCCCCAAGCCTTGCAACTTGAGGCGTTTCCCGGATTGGGTGCCAGCGGGAATGTTGATCTTCATCGTGCCTTTGAAGGACTCTAGCTGAACCTTCCTCCCCAAAACTGCGGCCAGCAGCGGCACGTGCAGCTTGACAAACAGATCGCTTTCTTTCGCCTCAAAACGGGGGTGGGGCTTGTGGTAAATGGTCAAAAGCAAATCGCCTGCGGGTGCGCCAAGTTTCCCAGGGCCTCCTTGCCCTCGCATTCTCAGTACTTGCCCGTTTCGAATACCTGGAAGCAGTTTCACCTTGAGACGTTTGCCTTCGTAGGTCAGGACATCGTTGATGCCGTGGTAGGCTTCCTCCAGGGAAATTTTGATCGATGCTTTGTGATCCTTGCCTCTTTTTGGTCCCCGATTCCGACCAAATACCTCCTCAAAAAAAGAGGAAAAGATGGTCCCGAATTCTCCATCAACCGGAGGAACAGTTCCTCCTCGGCCTCTTCCAGCCCCTTGGTAGGCTTGCATGCGATTTCGCAGGCCGTCGTATTTGCGGCGGTTGTCAGCATCCAGGAGAATTTCCTTGGCCTCGGAGATTTCCTTGAACTTCTGCTCGGCTCGCTGGTCTCCAGGATTTTTGTCTGGATGATAGCGAACCGCCAGCTTCTTGTACACCTGCTTGATCTCGTCCTCACTTGCGGACGGAGAAACCCCTAATACTTTATAATAATCCTTGTATTGCATTGACCCGAAAGATACAGAATTATCCCAATTGGCTTCCTGAGATACCAGAGAAATGAACAAATATCAGACGGGGAAAGTTCGTTAGGGGAAAGTAGAGACATATTTGCTATGAATATTGAGTCATTCCCTGCATTGCCTTAGCTTTTCCTTTTCACTCAAGAATTTCATCTGACATGCGTTTCCTGGTTCTATTTCTCTCGCAATTGCTCCCCTTAGCCTCTCCCTCTTCGCTCATTTTTGTTTCGGAATCTGGGCGAGCGACCTTCGTTTCAGAAGCTCCGTTGGAAATCATCGAAGCTCGTTCCAGCGATCTGAAAGGATTGCTCGACCTGAGAGATGGTGCTTTTGCTTTCACGATTGATCTCCTCTCTTTTGATGGGTTCAATAGCCCCCTACAACGAGAGCACTTCAACGAAAACTATTTGGAAAGCACCAAATTCCCCAAGGCTACTTTCTCAGGACGGATCATCGAACAGATTGACTTGAGCCAGCCTGGTTCTTATGACATCCGAGCCAAGGGCATCTTGGACATTCACGGCGTGGAACAAGAGCGCATCATTCGGGTGAATATTTTATCTGATCCACAAGAGATGAAGGTGAATGCGAATTTCTTTGTCTTGTTGGAAGATCACAACATTCGCATCCCCAAGGTGGTGTATCAAAAAATTGCG
>JBCCCJ010000476.1:0-5276 GCA_039033615.1 Bacteroidota bacterium | reverse complement strand
TTCACTTCGTTCAACAAGGTTCACATGGATTTGCGTGAGTCCTTCGGATTTTTCAAATTTCCCTGTTCCCTGCTGAGCGAAGCGAAGTCCCGCTTGCGGGATTCCCTGTTCCCTGTTCCCTGTTTCATCCCCCAACCCCCTTCTCCTATTCACTATCCAACACTGCAAGGGGGCTTTTCTGCGAAATGAATCCCTGTTCCCTATCGAACGCAGGGAGATTTCGAACATCGGGATTCCCTGTTTGCCGAATGCAATTCGGACCTACCTCTTCAACTTGAACTCAATATTTGCTATGAATTTTCTTTCTATTTCCCGCTGGTTGTTCAGCCTTTTGCTTTTCCCGCTATTCACTTCCTCTCTCATGGCTCAAAACGATCTACCGCTTGCTGAGATTCCCGAGGCGCCAGATTCCTATGAAGCTGGGAATGTCATTGCTCGCATGATCGAAGGGCTGGGGTTTCGGTACCATTGGGCAACGGAGGGCTTGACTGCGGAAGATTTGGCGTACAAGCCCAGCGAGGATGCGCGTACAACTGCGGAAACGTTGGATCATTTGCTGGGCCTCTGCGAGACGGTGTACAACGCTGCCCGAAATGAAGCCAATCTACGCCCTGCCGTTATAGGGGAATTGAGTTGGGAGGAAAAGCGAGCCCAGACCTTGCAATACTTGGCGGATGCAGCCGAACTCATGCGAGGTAAATCCGCTCAGGAAGTCGCCGAATTGGAAGTCAAATTCAAGCGGGGAGAGCGGGAATCTGCCTTTCCCTATTGGAATATGCTGAATGGGCCTTTGGCTGATGCCTTGTACCACACGGGTCAGATTGTGGCCTTCCGCAGAGCTTCCGGGAATCCCATTCCTTCCGGTGTGAATGTGTTCATGGGTACCAAAAGAGAGTAGCAGTTGATGGGGGATTTTCGTCTACGATCGGTGCTAGCAACTGAGCTCGAAGCCTTGAATGCCATTGCCTGGGCTGCGAAAAGCCATTGGGGCTATCCCGCAGCGTGGATGGAGTTGTGGCGGGACGATCTGACCCTCCAGCCTGAGCATCTGAATCAGATGCGGATTGAGGTAGCAGAGGCGAATCACGTGCCCCTGGCCTGGATTGCCTGGCAATCTCATCCGAACTATTGGGAAATCGAACATCTGTGGGTCCACCCAACCCATCATCGGAAGGGACTGGGGAAGCAATTGTTCTCCCATGGCCTCCAGAGATATATTCCTTCCCAGGCTGATATTCGCGTAGTAGCTGATCCCAACGCAATTCCCTTTTATGAAAAGCTAGGATTTTGCATGTTTGAGCAACTTCCTAGCAAGATTCCGGGCAGAGTTTTGCCCTTCATGCAAAGAAAACCTGAATCAAGCCATTCACTTCTATGAGAGTATTTGTTGTCCTGGCAGTTAGCCTGTTTCCTCTTTTTCTATTTGCCCAAAGTGGATATACCAGTTATTTCACCGGCAGCGCTACCGATGTCTCCCCTGACACTAAGGGTGGGGTGTGTCTTATGGGAGGTGCGACGGAAAGCGACGAGGCCATGCAGTGGTTTTTGTTACAAGCGAGTGGTGGAGACATCCTGGTGTTGCGAGCTTCTGGCTCTGACGGCTACAACCAATACCTGTATAGCGATCTCAACGTAACTGTAAACTCGGTGGAAACGATCGTTTTTACTGATCCGATGGCGGCCTTTGATCCCTATGTTCACCAGCGAATTTCTGAGGCAGAGGCCATTTGGTTTGCGGGTGGGAATCAATGGAATTACGTTTCGTACTGGCGAGATACCCCCGTCGATAGTTTGATTCGAGCGGGGATCAGCGAGCGGAATCTGGTCATCGGGGGAACCAGCGCGGGTATGGCCATTTTGGGTCAGGGTGTGTTCACTGCCGAGCAAGGCACGGTCACTTCCGCTCAGGCGCTCCAGGATCCCTATCACCCCAATATGAGTCTGGATTCCGCTGAATTCATGGCCGTTCCCTTTCTAGAGCGGGTCATCACAGATACGCATTATGACGATCCAGACCGAAAAGGTCGGCACGTCGCTTTTTTGGCTCACACGGCTACCGAATGGGGCTGGGAGATACGGGGCATCGCTTGTGATGAATATACGGCGGTCTGTATCGACAGCCTCGGAATGGCCCGGGTGTATGGCAATTATCCCACCTATGATGACAATGCCTACTTCTTGCAGATGAATTGCAGCCTGGACAGCATGGGGCCTGAGCTTTGTGCGCCGGGACAAGCCTTGCAATGGGAGCGGGATTCAGCTGCGGTGTTGGTGTATCACGCCCGAGGCACCTCTTTTGGGAGTCAGCGATTTGACCTGAGTAATTGGCAGGAAGGATTCGGAGGTAGCTGGGAGCATTGGTATGTACAACAAGGGAATTTGGTGGAAACGGCGGGGATTGCTCCCGTATGTGATACTACCAGGATGGATACCACGGGTTCTGACACCACAATCAACGACACCACGACGACTGGTTTTTTCCCGGAGGCCAATGACGGACCGGAATTAGACCTCGTTCCTTATCCTGATCGCCTGGAAGTAATCGCCCAGCGGCCCATCATTCAGCGAGTGGAGATTTTGGATATTCAAGGTCGTCGCTTAGAGAGTCGTCAGTTTACTCCCCCTACTTTACAAGCAACCATCCCCCTCCATCGCGATCTACGAGGCTTTCTGTTGTTGCAGTACCATACTACAGAGGGGCTGGTTACGCAGAAGTGGCGAAGGCCGTGATGGGTGGATGTCAGATGGCACAACAAAAAGGACAGCTCAGTAGATGACAGCCGCGATGCGCCTGCTTGTTTCCTGTGGGGCCGCCTGTTTCTACCGAACTGCGAATCGCTCTGCTCTTCGTTTACTTGGAGAATTGGTTCAGCAGACTTCGACATACTTCGGCAGACTTCGGCAGGATTAGCACAGGCTCTCAGCACACATTCCCTTGTCAATCGACAATCGCAGCCCAGCGCGATGATTATTTCAGTAGCAGATCGAAGGTAGGTTGCGAATGCCATCTTCAACAAGCTCCCCAATGCATTGGGGACATGGGACGTACCCCCAAGATGGCCATGGGAGGTAGCATTCAATCCTTTTTCCCTACTTTGCCCCTTTCTTTCCATCAAATCAACTGAACTATGCTGTGGATACTGGGGATTATCGGACTGATCGGAGGAGGCGGATGGGCGTTTTTGACATTCAACCCCCAGTTTGGCGGGAAGATAACGGCGGCCTTGAAAGAGCGGTATGCTCGGTCTTCCCAATGGGATGGCAAACAATTCAACAATGCGACAGAGACGGTGATGGACATCAACCTCAGCAATATGCCTGGTCTGCTTCGGGAGCAACTCACCAACACCAAGGTTCGGAGTCCAGAACAACCCATCCCGATTCTTCCGTTTGATTCAGCATGGGAAGAGCTATCTCCGGAGTTGCCCGCTTTTGTTTGGTATGGACACTCGGTTTGTCTTCTTCGGTTGGAAGGTAAGTGGTTTCTGATCGATCCCATGCTAGGGCCGGATGCGGCTCCGATTGCGCCTTTTGCTTCCAAACGCTTCAGCGAGCAAAGCCTGGCGGTCATTGAGCACCTTCCATCCTTGGAAGCGGTCCTGATGACGCACGATCATTATGATCATCTGGACTATGCCAGCATGAAAAAACTCATTCCCAAGGTGAATCGATTTGTGGTGAGCCTCGGAGTCGGACGCCACCTGGAAGCCTGGGGAGTGCCTGCAGATCAGATTACCGAATTGGCCTGGTGGGAAGACACAGAAGTCAGTGGAATTCAAATCACCAGTACTCCTTCCCGACATTTTTCCGGTCGAGGTCCTTTTGATCGGGGACATGGATTTTGGGGAGGCTTTGCTTTTCGTACCCTCAGCCACAATATCTATTGGAGTGGTGATGGCGGCTATGAATCTCATTTCAAAGAGGTGGGAGAACGTCTGGGACCTTTTGATTGGGGTTTTATGGAATGTGGGCAATACAATGAGCGGTGGCATGCCATCCATCTGTATCCGGAGGAAAGTGTGCAAGCCGCCAAAGACGCCGGGGTACGAATGGCAATTCCTGTCCACTGGGGCGGATTTGCGCTGGCGCTACATACCTGGCAGGATCCCATTGAGCGATTCACAAAAGCCGCCAAGCAGGAAGACCTGCCGATGCTCAGCCCTCCATTGGGACAAACGGTTATATTGGGAAGCGAAAGCAGCGTGTCATCTGACTGGTGGCAGTCTCTCTCCTAGATTTCCTGAACCTACTCCTCTATTCTATGTTTGTCAACAAAAATCTCACTTTTAGAGGCCTTATCTCCTTTTCTGGGCACCATTTGGTATGGTTGACCGCCTGGATGGTCACCGTAACGGCTGGCTATCAATTTTTTCTCCAGGATTGGTTGAGCATCCCCTGGTTTCCGATCACCGTGGTAGGTACCGCGGTGGCCTTTTATGTGGGCTTCAAGAACAATCAGGCGTATGACCGATTGTGGGAGGCCCGTAAAATCTGGGGTGCCATCGTCAATAGCAGCCGTGCCTGGGCCAGTACCGTCAAGGGTTTTGTGACCAATCAGTTTGCGGATTCTCCTCGTAGTGCTGAGGAACTGTATGCGATCAGAAAGCAATTGATTTACCGCCATATCGGTTGGTTGTATGCCTTGCGGAGTCAATTGCTCGTCTCCACCTCCTGGGAGCACATCAACCAAAATGCTTTGGTAGCCAAATACACCAAAAGGCGCCAGAAAACCTTTGGATTGGGCTTGCTGGATGATGGAGAAACCATTGATCACCTGAAAAAATTTCTCCCTGAAGCGGAATATGACCGCCTGGTGGCTCACACCAATACCGCTACCCAAATCATCGATCAACAATCACAAGAACTGATGCACCTCCGGGGAGAGGGTTTGATTGACGATTTTCGCCACATGGAGCTCCAAAAGATTTTGTATGATTTCTACGTCCACCAAGGCAAATGCGAACGGATCAAGAAGTTCCCGCTCCCCCGGCAATACGGAGGCATGAGCTTTGTTTTCGTCGGCATTTTCATTTTTATCCTTCCCTTTGGAATGGCTTCTGAATTTGCCAAGTTGGGGGATTTGACGTTGTGGCTATCGGTGCCTTTCTCCATTTTGCTGGGCTGGGTGTACCTGATGATGGAGCTGGTGGGAGATTATTCCGAAAACCCCTTCGAAGGTCTGGGCAATGACATCCCGATGTTGGCCCTTTCCCGAACCATTGAAATTGATCTCAGAGAGATGCTGGGGGAAACCGACCTTCCGCCCAAAATTCAAG
>JBCCCJ010000475.1:0-5276 GCA_039033615.1 Bacteroidota bacterium | reverse complement strand
GTCCTTTGGTTCAACAGCCTTACCGATAGCTTTCCGTTCCAAGTAGGTGGAGAGATCCTCCTGCCACAGGTCATTCAAGAACAGATCTACTATACCAGCGCTGGATTTTATGGTCGTACGGGGGTCAGTGAATGGGAACCTACTTCTGGTAGCTACTCTGGAAACCTGAGTGGCATCACCCTCTTTGATGTCCACCACCCCGCTCGTTTGCAGACCGTCAAGGTCTATGTCAATTCGCCTGGTCCCCGGGCGATCTACTTACTCAACAGCACTGGGGCCACCATTGCCTCCAGATTCGTTTCTCTTCAGCCAGGAGAGCATGTGATCGATTTGAACTTTGACTTACCGGTTGGGACGGGCTATCAATTGAGTACCGCCTTGAATCCTGGTTTCTTCCAACAAGATTCTGGAGCCACCTATCCCTACGAATTGGAGAACCTGATCACCATCACTGGCAATGCCGCCCAAAGCGATGCCTATCATTACTACTATGATTGGGAGATCGTGTATGAAAGTGCTTGCCGCCGAAGCACCGCACGCGCAGTACCAATCAGCGGCTCTGCCTTCGCAGACTTCCTCGTGGATGGAGACACCATTTTCTCCGCTTCCGTTCCCTTTTCAGATGCTAGTCTGCTGGCAGAATCCTGGCTGTGGGACTTCGGGGACGGCACTACCTCCACGGAGCAAAGTCCTGTTCACATGTATGCAGATACCGGGGTATATGAAGTCAGCCTGCAAATCACCGGACCAGAAGGCTGTACCGATGCCATCGTCAAAACCATCACGGTCATTCCTCGCCCAACGGCAGTGGACAATTGGCTGATCGACGAGGCACTCACCATTTATCCGAATCCAGGGACGGGGCTATTTCAAGTGGTGTTACCGACCTCGGCTACCGGAACCCTTCAGCTACAAGTGATGAACCAAATGGGTCAAGTGATGACTCGGATGCAATTGAATAGCAGCGAATCCAAGCAGACCATTGACCTGAGCGATCAGGCAGCGGGCGTCTACCTTGTCCAACTGCTAGGCGAGCAACAGCGCTACCAAGCGCGATTGCTCAAACAATAAACTCACTCACACTTCCTTTGAAAGGCCATGACACCCGTTGTGGCCTTTCTTTTCCTCACCTGCTTTTCCCTTCCTTTTATTGACTCACATTCATGTTACGAATCTCTTCCCTTTTGTTGTGCACCCTGGTGCTGTTCAGCGCACCGATCTTCGGCCAAGACTATACCCGTATTGGTTTGGGGCTGCAAGATCAACTCGAAGCCGCTCCGCCTGAGGCCTTTCATCCGGTGAATATTCTCCTGGCGGATCGGGTAGATGTCCGAGCCATGGGCATTCGGTTCACGGAAAAAAATACGCCACTAGAAGAACGTGCCTATGAGGTAATTACCAGCCTCCAAGCCAAGGCCGCGGCCACTCAGGGGCCCGTTCTGGCCTTTTTGCAGGCTCAAGCTGGCGTCCGATCTGGATCAGTGAGTCCCTTGTGGATCACCAATCTGGTTCAAGCGGAGTTGACCGAAGCTGCCATTGCCGCACTCAGTCAACGGCAAGACATCGAAATGATCGAATATGATTTCCCTCCTGAAGAGGACGAAACGCAACGCGAAGCTGCTATCGCCATCCCCAACGGCAGCGAAAATGGATTGCGAGCGATCCATGCGCCTTTCATGTGGAATCAAGGCTACACAGGTTATGGTCGCAGGGCCTTCATTGTGGATAGTGGGGTGGACCCTGCGCATGATGCGTTGAAAGACAAATTTTGGGGAAACATTGTGCCCAAAGAAGAAGCTTGGTTCAGCGTCAATGATCCCACCGATTGCGACAACCACGGCACCCACGTAGCCGGAACGGTTCTGGGGCTGAACGAAGCAGACAACGATACCATTGGCGTGGCCTTTGGGGGATTTTGGATGGGCGCTCCTGCCATCGGTTGTGAAAATGTGAGTACCGTCGCCGCCTTTCAATGGGCCTTGGACCCTGATGGAGATCCCACCACCATTGACGATATGCCGGATGTGATCAACAATTCCTGGGGATTCAATTCTGGCAACCCTGCTTCCGTCTGCAATGGAGTGTGGGTTTCCACCCTCAATGCCACTGAAGCCGCTGGGATAGCCGTGGTCTTTTCTGCTGGAAATAATGGCGCTCAGGGAGCCAGTTCCATTACAGCGCCTAAATACATCAACACTGACTTGGTGAATTCTTTCTGTGTTGGCAACCTCAATGGAAATGTGCCCAGCTTTCCGATCAGCGGTAGTTCTAGCCGAGGGCCTTCTGCTTGTGGGGGAGCGGGTTCTTTGTTGATCAAGCCAGAAGTCTCTGCGCCCGGTACCAGCGTGCGATCCTCGATCACAGGCAACGGCTATGCGCTCTTCTCTGGGACTTCTATGGCGGCTCCTCACGTTTCTGGAGCGGTCCTATTGCTCAAGGAGGCCTTCCCTTATTTGAGTGGAACCGACATCAAATTGGCGCTCTATTTTTCGGCTACTGATCTTGGACCGATGGGCGAAGATGACCTCTATGGCATGGGCATCATCAATCTTGAGGCTGCTTATACCTATCTGGTAGATGCTGGGAATGTACCAGTCGTGCCAGATTCTACCGACATGGTCCACCTTCAGGTCTATGAAGAAAATGGATTTGTGGTCTGTGATGACAAATTCGAAGTAGAACTGGCGTTCACCTACAATGGTCCGGGAACCATCTCCGCAGCCAAGATTGCCTATTCACTGAACAATGCAGGCGCTGACACCTTGGACTGGAGCGGCACCCTCCAACAAGGAGATACCGTTCACACCACGCTTTTGCTTTCCAACCTCACTCCCGGAGATTATGATCTGAAGACCACCCTTCTGGATGAGCAAGGCGAACTGGAATATTTCTTTGCCAACAACAATCAGCAACTCTTCTTCTCCATTTCAACCGATCCAGTGGTTACCAACGTGGTAGACAGTGTCTGTCTCGCTCGCCAAAGCCTCCTGGTATCTACCGCCCCTGCACCGTATGAAGTCCTATGGTTCAATGGGCTGGTTGACTCCTTTCCCTTCCAGACCGGGGGAGAAATTCTGGTGCCACAGGTCATCCAAGAGCAAGTGTACTACACCAACGCGGGATTCTACGGTCGTACCGGAATCAACGAATGGGATCCCGCTTCTGGCAGCTATGCCGCAAACCTGAATGGAGTCACCCTCTTTGATGTCCATCATCCCGCTCGTTTGCTGACCGTCAAAGTCTATGTCAATTCTCCAGGCCCCCGCGCCATCACCCTGCTCAATAGCGCTGGCGGCACATTGGCTTCTACCTTTGTATCGCTTCAACCCGGTGAGCACGTAATCGAGTTGGATTTTGACCTCCCGATTGGAACTGGCTATCAGTTGATCGCTTCGTTGAACCCAGGTTTCTTTCAACAAGATGACGGAGCTACCTATCCCTACGAATTGGAGAATCTGATCACCATCACTGGCAATGCCACCCAAAGCGCCGCTTATCATTACTTCTATGACTGGGAAGTAAGTTATGAAAGTGCCTGTCCCAGAAGTACGGCTCGTTCTGTGCCCACTTCAGGCTCCGCCTTCGCGGATTTCTTGGTGGATGGAGACACCATTTTCTCCGCTTCTGTTCCCTTTTCAGATGCCAGTCTCCTGGCAGAATCCTGGCTGTGGGACTTCGGAGACGGCACCACCTCCACCGAACAAAATCCCATTCATATGTATGCGGATACAGGCGTGTATGAGGTGAGCCTTCAAATCACCGGACCAGAAGGCTGTACCGATGCCCTCATCAAAACCATCACGGTCATTCCTCGCCCAACGGCGGTGGACAATTGGTTGATCGACGAGGCGCTTACCGTCTATCCCAATCCAGGAACGGGCCTATTTCAGGTGGTGCTCCCCACTTCCGCTAGCGGGGTCCTCCAACTGCAGGTATTGAACCAAATGGGCCAGTTGGTTGCCCAAACCCAGTTGAATGCCAACGAAACCAAGCAGACCATTGACCTGAGCGATCAGGCGGCAGGTGTCTATCTTGTCCAACTGATAGGCGAACAACAACGCTACCAAGCGCGTCTGCTCAAACAATAATTACCTGAATCTCACTCCTTCTCCAAAAGGCCATGACATTTGTCGTGGCCTTTTTTATCTTTGGTTCCTCTCACGAATCGTTTCCCAGTATCCCAACTACTATGAAAATTCTGATTGTCGATGATGAAGAAGACATTCTGGATCTCCTGGAATACAATTTAGAGCAGGAGGGCTATGAAGTCGTTAGGGCCATTGATGGCCATGCAGCTATCAGAGAAGCCCAAAAGGAGAAGCCGGATATGGTTTTGCTGGACATCATGATGCCCAATCTGGATGGCATTGAGACTTGCCGCAGACTCCGGGCGCTCCCCAGCATGCAACAATCCTACATTGTGTTTTTGACTGCCCGAGGGGAGGAGTATTCCGAGATGGCGGGCTTTGATGTAGGCGCAGACGACTACATCACCAAACCGATCAAACCTCGGGTATTGATGAAGCGGATTCAGGCCATTCTTCGCAGAACCAGTTTGCTGGAAGCGCCTCAAGTCCTGACAGTGCTGGATTTGGAAATCAACCGCGACGAGTATCTGGTCAAGCAATCCGGCGAAGTCATTACCTTTCCCAGAAAAGAATTTGAGCTCTTGAGTTTCATGGCGGCGAGTCCCGGGAAAGTATTCACCCGAGCCACCTTACTGGAAAAAGTCTGGGGAGATGTATTTGTCGTAGATCGTACAGTAGATGTCCACATCCGTAAGTTGCGGGAGAAATTAGGAGTGAACTACATTCAAACCGTAAAAGGAGTTGGTTACAAATTCGCCAGCTCATTATCAGCGTAAGGTATGCGAGTCAAAATTCCTTCCTCTATCACACTCTCCCTGGGCATCGTCAGTTTGTTGACGCTGATATTTGTGTTGGTCCTGAACATCAGCCAGCCAATGGCTTCCCTCTGGCTTTCGGGTCTACTGTTTTTTCTATTTGGCTTTCTTACAGTTTTTGCCACCCTTGAATGGGGGCTGTTTCGAAGACTCAAAAATCAACGCTCACAAAATCAGCGGGAGATCAAAAAACTCAAGGAAATGGAAGCCTACCGGAGGGAATTTTTGGGAGAAGTCTCTCATGAGCTAAAAACCCCCATTTTTGCAGTGCAAGGGTTCATCCATACCTTGATCGACGGGGCGATGGATGATGAAAAAGTCAGGAAGAAGTTTCTCAAGAAGGCCATGAAAAACGCTGATCGCCTCTCCAATC
>JBCCCJ010000474.1:0-5278 GCA_039033615.1 Bacteroidota bacterium | reverse complement strand
GAGATCTCGGCTTCGTGCCGGTTGACACTGTGACTCAGCCCTCTCTGGTTAAACGACCCACGTGCCCGACTCGGAAACTGACAGTTCCTACCCGACCCAATTCCAGAAACGCATCGTCTGGTCCGGCCTCGCCGCGCTCTCCGCGGTCTTGATTGGAGCGATCGTGGTGGGCCTGATCTACCTCTTCGGACTGATCCTAGCTCATCTTCAGCCCATTCTGGTGCCGGTGGCCGTTGCGGCCATTCTCGCCTACCTGCTGGAACCCCTGATTGAACTGCTCCGGAAACATCAAGGCTGGGGCCGACTGAAGTCGTTCTACATCGTTTACATCGGCACCGTGCTTCTCGGCTTTGTCTTGGCCTTCCTGGTCATCTATCCGGCGATGCGAGAGGGGCGTCAGTTCGTCAGAGAGTATCTCACTCCGCTGCCTCAAAGTGAGTTGAACGTGTACGAACAGCAGGGACTGATCTCTCCGCTCGATGAAGGAGAAGAACGCCCTTGGCTGGGACGAACCAAGCTGGGCTTCAATTCTTCCCTGGAAGTACGAATCGACGTTGCGTATGAAAACCTCCAAACTGGGGAGCAACATCCCAGTAACACCGCCTACTATACCTTCGTCGCCGTAGATCAGTCTGGCCGTCCCATCCCAGTGAACGCCGTCGATCCTGAGACAGAGAAGGAAAAGGAGTGGTACGAATCCGCCCTACAGCGTCGGGAACTACGTCTTTTGCTGGCAGGGCGAATCACACCTTCCGAAGCAACGGGACTGAAAGAAATTCTGGAGAGTCGGTAGATGGGATCCAGGTAGTGCCGAGTTGCACTCGGCAGGATGGATGGCCCGATTGCAGATGGGGCTACTGTTTCACTATTATTTGAGACCACTGCCCTTCAGGACTGGAGACTCGCAGCACATAACTCGCTGGGGGGAGGTGCTGGGTAGGCAAATGAAAGGCATTTGAACCAGCCTGTCCGGCAAATATGTGCGTGGTCAATTGGCGACCTTGCAAATCGTACAGAGCGATCGTTACCTGATTGGGTCGGTGAAGCAGCAGTTCCCCGCGTACTTCTGTGGTGAAGGGATTGGGATGAATTTCAACGGCAAGTGATGCCAACTCTAGCTCTCGTGAGACGTTGAGCTCAGGCGTGCCATCATCGGATAGACGGGCGAAATACGTATAGTTGGCAAGTGGCCCGCCATTTTCGGTGAACTCGCTGACGATTGCGCTGATCAAATAGCCCCCTTGAGCCAAGGGCAGAATGTCAACGGGTCTGCTGTATGCCAGGCGATTGGGGTCGCTGCCAGGCCCCACCGTCATGTCCCATTGCTGTTCTCCTTGCCAGGAAAATTTGCCCACATACATGACGGGATACTCCAACCCATTTGGAGCTGTTTCGGAAGTCGCCGCGAGCACCACACACCCGCCGTCTTTGGTAGGATTGGCTCTGATGGATCTCAGATCGTGCTCTGCTCCCAGGGAGTCCGTAAAGCGAAAGGAGCTTTCCCATGCTAGCTGTAGGTTTTCGTCCCAACGCCATAGCTTGAGCGAAGCAGGCTTGCCATATTGTTGATATCCCCCTTGGCCCACGACAATCACGCCATCGCCAGAAGGGATCAGGCGGTGAACATAATTGTATCGATCCCCGAACACCAAACTGCGCAGCGAATCTCCTTGGGAATTGGTCTCTAGCAAGAAACCGGCGGGGCTGATGGTATCGGCTGGACTGACTATGCCACCAAATAACAGATTTCCATTGGGTCGCTGAATGAGGTCCGTACCAAAGACCAGGCGATCTATCAGATATTCTCGATCACTTAGGTAGGTGCCCAAGGAGTCGATTCTGGTCAAGGTCAGGGAGTAGCCATATTGGGGAATTCGATTTCGACCGATCAGGAGTAGATCCCCTTCATTTCCTTGAATTGCCCTGCCAAAGCCATTTCCAAGCGCGTAGAACCCACTGAATGCCTGCCAAACTACTCCATTCACGCCTCCTAGCTGGATCGCTCCGACCCTAGATTGAATGGTGGTATCGAGGGAGAAACCTGAGACGATCACCTGTCCATCGGCTAGGGGAAGTACGTTTTCCATCGTGAAGCTTTGAAAAGAAGGCGTCTCCGATAGGATTTGGAACAAGGTATCCATCTGAATACTGATGAGTCCCAACCCATTTTTCAAGGTAATCAATTGGTACTCATCGCCCCGATCCACCCAAAAACCCGCTGGGGTGGTAAATGGGGTATCCTCGTGGAGGACTTCGGGTTGAAAAACTTGGGCGAATGCGGTGCTGCTCATCAGCCCTGAAAGGAGGAATACGAATAGCTGTTTCATAGTTGAAGAAGGGAAAGTGGGATACCATCATGATACAACAATTTGGAGAAATTCCGAAATGCAATGCGTACGGATGGTAACATCTGAGGCAGAAGAGTCCTATGCTGAAACTTGTGCGACCAAGCCGACCATAGGATCACCTGGAAAGCATTTCACTGACCTGTCATTCCCGCTACGTTCCTTATTGGAAATCCTAGGGGAAAGCCGTACATTTGCGCCAGTTTTTAGAACCCTATTTAATTAGAAATCAGAAACCAATGGCAATCACGGCAAAAGACGTCAAGCGCCTCCGCGAGGCCACCGATGCAGGGATGATGGACTGCAAAAAGGCCCTCGTCGAAACGGATGGAGACTTCGAAAAAGCAGTAGAACTTCTTCGTAAAAAAGGCATCGCCAAGGCCAGCAAGCGCCAGGATCGCGAAGCGAACGAAGGAGCTGTATTCATTCAATCCAATGCCGACAATACCGGAGCCGTTATCATCGAGCTGAACAGCGAAACTGATTTTGTTGCTCGTAACGATGATTTCCAGGCGTTAGGAAATAAAATTGCTGCCCTCGCAGGTGCAGAGAATCCAGCTGATTTGGAGGCTCTCAAAGCTCTGCCATTCGAAGGTAGCACCGTAGGAGAAACTGTGACAGGGGCTTCTGCTGTCATCGGCGAGAAAATTGAGCTGAGCAAATACGCTGCGATCGACGGAGAAGCAGTTGTAACGTATCTGCACCCCGGTTCTCGCGTGGGCGTGGCCGTGGCCTTCGCTAAGGTAGATGGCAACATCGCAGAAGTAGGCAAAGACGTAGCGATGCAGATCGCTGCGATGAAGCCACTGGCCATCGACAAGGACGGCATCGATCAGGGAGTCATCGACAAAGAGATCGAAATCGGCAAAGAGCAAGCGCGTGCGACTGGCAAGCCAGAAGCCATTTTGGAAAAAATTGCCCGCGGCAAACTCAACAAATTCTTCAAAGACAACACCCTGATCAACCAGGACTTCGTGAAGGACACTTCCAAGTCTGTCGGTCAGTACATCAAAGAAAGCCTTGGCAAAGAAGCCGCTGTAACCAGTTTTCAACTGGTTCAGTTGGGAGCCAAGTAAGCTTCTCTGATCATATCTATAAAAGGCCTCCTTTTGGGGGCCTTTTTTGCTTGCTGGCGAGAAATCACCCCTGATATTCTTCCCTCAGGCAGAGGTCTTCATACAAACAGGTACTGTACTACCCTCACACGACTATCTTGGTCCAGTAGCCCTTTTCTCCCCCCTGCTCCAGACTCCCGCCAAGCTGTACGGTCAGCAACTGAATCAACTGTGAGCCAAAGGAGGTGCCACTCTCGCCATTGGCACTACCTACGCCATCATCGGCGACTTGTAGCTCCAGTTTCTCATCAGGGTGCTTGCTCAGACTGATGTGAATGCTGCCCTGCCGTTCATTAGGAAAGGCATATTTGAGGGAGTTGGTGATCAATTCGTTGACGATCAGGCCGATGGGTATTGCGGTGTCCACATCTAGCTCTATCTCCTCCATGTCCATCTGGAGTTGGATTCGCTCGGGTTGGTAGCCAAAGGTTTGGAGTAAGCTCCGGCTCAGGTTGGTCAAGTAGTCCTTCATCTCGATGGCGGCGAGGTTTTCGCGCTGATAGAGCTTTTGGTGGATGAGGGCCATCGACTCTACGCGATGCCGGCCTGCCGCTACGGCCTGCTTGATATCAGCATCTTGGATATGGGCCGATTGGAGGTAGAGCAAGCTGGAAATGGTCTGAAGGTTGTTCTTGACTCGGTGGTGGATTTCCTTGAGCAGGAGTTCGTTTTGCTGGCTTTTGGCTTCAATCTCTTCGTTTTGAGTGGAAAGGAGTTGATTTGTCTGCTTTCGGCTCTGGTTGTTGCGGTATAGCACAAATGCCAGTATGGACAATAGCAGTCCGATCCCAGCGGCGAAGCCCAGGCCGATTCGCTGTTGGCTGAGTTCACTTTCGTAGGCTTGGGCCGCAAGCGCTTTTGCTTGTTCGTTGACAAGACTGTCAGCAAGGGCTTGTTGTGCGAATTGATATCGGATGGCTGCCCGTTGATTGTCCTCGCTGTTGAGGCTGTCGCGCATCTCTAGGTACAGTTCATGCATGACCAGGGCTTGAGGGGCTTGGTTGGTGGCCTTATAAGTCTGGTAAAGGAGTTGGGCGACATTGCGGATATCCTGAGCGGCGCCGCTTTCTTGGGCCAGTGGCAGGGCTTTTTCCCCGAAGTAGCGAGCTTTTCCATACTCCCCCACTGCCTGATACCAGCGTCCTATACTGGTGGCTGCCTCAGCCATTCCCCGCTGGTCTTGTAGAGATTCCCACATGTCCAGGCTGAGTTGGTATTGAGCCAAGGCCTCATCTGTCTTGCCTTGCTTCCGGTATATGTCGCCGATGTTCTTCTCTACCCAGGCGATGTTGTTTTGATCCTCCAATGCTTCATGAAGGGCCATGCTTTGCTCGTAGTAGGAGAGCGCCTGTTCCAGATCTCCCTGTTCCGCATACACATCTGCCATGTTATTCAGGGTCTTCCCCATGGCTCTTTTGTTTTCCAGCCGCCGCAACACCGCTAGGCTGCGTTCGTGGTAGGCCAGGGCCTGTGGGTAGTCTTTTTGGGCAAAATAAATCGTCGCTGCATTGCTCCAGTTGATGGCTTGTCCCAAGTCGTCATCAATGGAGGCGAATAGCGCGTTGCTCCGCTCATAGTGATCCAGCGCCTGTGGGTAGTTGCCCTGGTAGTTATACACCAGACCGATGTTCCCCAATGCCCGAGCCATGCCGAGCGGGTTGTCGGCACTGTCTTGCAGGGTCAGACTCTGATGATAATACCCCAGCGCCTGCTCATAATCGCCCCGGTCGTTGTGTACGATGCCCATATTGCTCAGGATGGTTGCCTGCCGAGACAGGTCCCCCAATTTCTCGAAATGGGCGAGGCTCTTTTTGAAGT
>JBCCCJ010000473.1:0-5281 GCA_039033615.1 Bacteroidota bacterium | reverse complement strand
CGTGTTTTGAAAGCCTCGGTTCTGGGTAGAAATACGGACGGACTCGCTGGTGCGGATGCCCGACTCAAACAACGAATCGGTCAGGGTTCGTAGCGTATTTTCTGGGGTGAATTGACCCCGGGTATAACTTCCTGAGAAGGTTAGGGTATTGCGATTGTCCACAAACCAATCCAAGCCGCCCCGCAGGCTAGCAAACGTGCCTTGGAACTGACTTTCGGTCAGCTGTGTCACGTTGGTCAGGGGACTGCCAAAACGGTTTTCTCGATACGTTTCTCCCTCTCCTACACTGATTCGATTGTTGGCAAAGGCACTCATGAACACGTTGACCTTACCTTCCCGAGCGTTGATGTTGCCACCGAAATTGGAGCCGAGTCGGCTATCCACGCCAGCCCGCACGCTACCATTGTAGCCAATCCGGCGGTTTTTCTTCATCACAATGTTGACGATCCCCGCTTGGCCACCACCCGCATCATACTTGGCAGAAGGGTTGGTGATGATTTCTACGTTTTCAATCGCATCAGATGGGATTTGATCCAGGCTCAAGGTAGTCGGGCGACCGTCCACAAAAATTTGTGGGGCTGCGTTTCTTAGGGTGACATTCCCATCCAGATCTACTGAAAGGGAAGGCACGTTCTGGAGGGCATCTACTGCGGTACCTCCCACGGCGTTGATGTTTTTGTCAACTCTGAATACCCGCTTGTCCAAAGCCAGGGTCATTTGACTGACTTCTCCTTCGATGACCACTTCATCCATGGTCATGATCTCGGGCTTCAAAATCAGGTTGCCAAGGTCTTTGTCAAACCCTCCTCCTCCTCCTCCGCCACCCCAGCCGCTTCTGCCGCTAGAGCGCCCTATTTTGACTCCACCGCCACCAGATTTGGGAGAGGCGAAACTTACCTCCTGCGTGTATTCTGCATAGCCCAGGAGGGATATTTTTACGGTCAATGTGCCTCGGATTGGTAGCTTCTCCAGCGCAAAATCTCCGTTGGTAGCCGTGATTTGTCCACCCATCAGTTGTTGCTCTGGTTGTTTGGTGTCAGGATTCATTTCCGTCCCGAAGATTTGAACGCTTGCATAAGCGACTCCTTTGCCGTTTTCGTCCACAATTTTGCCATACATACGGCCAATCTTGGGAATGCCGCCCCCACCGCCCGCTCCAGGCCAACCACCGCCTTGGGCCCAACTCGAAACAGGATTCACTAACATACAGATTCCAAGGACTACCGTGAGCCGAAGGAGAGAAACACGAGATGAAAGGTGCATAGAAGTACGAACTTGTCAGTGTAGGATGATGAGAAAGATTCCTGATTCTTCTATTTGACCGACAGAAGTAGCTTTTTGTTCACCTGAAATCCAGGAAGTAGATCATTAGGGGAATTCCGTAGATGAAATTCTCTTCCCAGCCGATGAATGAATGAGCAGGCGAAATATGTAGCGAGAGCACCTCGGTTTGTAGATAAGGGAGCGAGGAGATCACCAATAGGTAAAGGCCATACTACTGGACAAAAGTCCAAATCATTGCTTCAAGGCGATGCCATCACCACAAAGGCGGGTGGGCCACGAAGTCCGAGTTTGGGGCGGCAAAGTGAGTTGGGCTGGGACTTCGGCGGCTTTTTACTCCCTTTTTGGCCGCTCAAAAAGGGAGGCCGGTTGAGCTTGCGAAATCCCGCTTGCGGGACAGGCGATACGCAGCTTGTACAAAAGGAATTCAGGGTGCATGCAAGAAATGTCCAGTGGTGTGGGTAACGGCTTGAAAAATAAATTGCCCGCCCTGGAGTGGACTCCAGGGCGGGCAAGAAGTTGGTGAACCAAAGAGGAGCGCTTATTCTACCTCAATGGAGATTTCTGGTTCCATCGCTTCCTGAGCTTTGGCAACGTGTACGGTCAACACGCCTTCCTTGAAGGTGGCTTTGATGTTGTTCTGATCGACCCGGTGAGTCAGCTCAAAACTCCTTTCGAAGGACTTGATCGGGTATTCCTGGAGCAGGAAGTTGGGATGATCTTCCTTCGGGCTGCGACTGCCGGTGAGGTAGAGGGTGTCGTCCATCACCGATACCTTGATCCCATCCTTGGGATAGGTCAGGGCAAATACCTGCACTTCAAATTTGTCCGGGTGTTCGATGATGTTGACCGGAACGTTGTACTTAGGTCTGCGGTACCAACTGCGTCCTGCTTTGCGGGCGCGGCCTTCCCAGTTTTTGTGATCGGCGTGATGCCATTTTCCAAGCATATGATCTGTGTTATGTTTCAGCCCAATATCGAGCCTTCCCCAACGCAGACGGATCACGGCAACAAATACTTTACCGAAAGAGAAAAAATGGAAGATGGCCTTATTCCGCTACCGTCACGATGTCCGCTGGGTCAAATGTTGGCGGGGCAACTGACTTGACCAGGGTATCTTCTGCCTGAGAAGCCCCGGTCTGGTTGTTGGCCCACACCTGCTGCTCTCGACAAATGGTATCGGGCAGAGATTGGAGCAGTCGATCCAACTCAAGCAAAGAGGCTAGGGCGACCTGGGAATAGTTCTGGGAGGCATTTTTGAAGCCGCCGGATTCTGTCTTCCACATGGCCTGAATGAGGGACATCCCTCCTTGAGTTGGGTTGATCTCCTCCAATACTGCTGCTACATTGCCTGCACCAGCGTGGTAGGCGTGTAACACCATGAGGCGAAACCATAGATCAGATTCCCGGAAAGCGAGATTGTGTTTTCGGAGAATGTGCCGAATTTGAGGAACGCACCGCTTTCGAATCAGCGAAGCCGCGGCCTTGGCAGATTTGTCAAAATCAGCTCGTTCGTCTATGCTGTCATTCACCACCAGACCATGTTCCAAAGCAACTTGGGACATCAACTGAAAACTCCCATAAGCGCCCACGGGGGAGGTGTGTAACTGCCCAGGGCTTTCAATCAACAAAATGGCCTGAGCAAACCAGGGATCTACCCCAATGTGGGTGAAGATTTCCACCCCGCGAGAGACACTAGGCACTGCCTTGCGGAATTGATAATAATGTTGTTTTCCTGCCGTCAAAAAGATGTCGTGATGATTGGCCACGGCAAAAGCGTCCCGCAAGCTATCCCGATAGATTTCCTGCCGCTCGTCTTCCATCAGTTCCCACTGATACACCGACATTTTGCCGAGGACTTGTCGGGTCTGAGCAACATTGATGAGCAAGGTGTCACGGCGAAGGGTCATGATGCGCCGCCAAAAGCGGGTTTGGGGCAAAGTATCCCATCGCTCCAAATACAACAAGCTGTCATTGATGGTCTGGATGCATTCGGAGAAAGCAATGGGCGAAATGTCCAACGCATAGTTGGCCTCTAATAAGGTATCCCAGGCTTGCTCTGGAATGAGCCGTCCACTCATGGCTAGGGTACTGAGGCTGTCGTTGGAAAATAGCGTGAATTCAACTGCCGGGATGGCGGAAAAAGCTGCGGTAGAAGATTGCTTTGCTTGCAGTGCTCCTGGTTCATCAGATTGGATGAGCCGAATCAGTCCTAGGCTGATCGCCATAACCAAAATAAGGATGCCGCCTTTGATCATTAATCCCTTCACAGCCGAATCGAATTATTGGAAGTACAACCGATGAATTGCCAGCTACCGCTCCGGTAAACATACGGCATACTTCCTGACGATTTGCAAGGCCATACCTCAATGGCTACATCAGCAGCCTCAAAGCGGCAATCTCAGGGATCAATGGGAAATGCAGAATTGGTCCATATCAATGACGAACTCCCGCCAACACACCTTTCATTTGAAATGACAAATTATTGAAAATGTGCAACTTTTGGGTGTTTATGAACGTTCGATTGTTAGCCACGAACTTGTGCCAAGTGAAAGCCGAGGTATCTGAATTCCCCTCCCACTCGGTCAGATTTCATGACAATTCGCTGTGCAGTGAGGTTGGTTTTTTTCCTTGGCGAATGGCACAAACTCCCCATCTCGCGGCCTCTTCTATTATCTTTTCGAGACAAGGCTCACGAGGTTTCCCTTTGTCATATCCAAGGGGAATGTCAGGCCAACGCCCTGAAATGAAGGCTCGCAATGACGATTTAGTGATTGATTCTTGGTATTTCACCTGCTTCCTGTAGGGCGCTTCTCACCTGATCAGCGTCAGCTTCTACTTGGGCCACGATTTGAGCGAGGGCTTGTTTTAAGGCAGACACATGGGTGCGACGAAGTCCGTTGTGTCCATAATACAAGCCGCTGACCAGCCGCTCCGTCCCCATGCCCTGATAGCGAGCGACCAATTGATCGTGGCTGTCTCGGATTTCCAGTTCCAATACTACTTCCGTGTTTTGTCTGGCAAAGGGCATACCCACGACATTCAACAGAAAGGCCGAAGCAAGAGAAAGCACCGTGAAGCCTCTTTGATCGGCATAATGGTGTTGCCCCACCACGCGACATATCGCGTAGCCATATTCGGGGCCTAATTGTTCACAGAGTTGGTCCCGGACGGTATGCTCCATGAGCACTTTGGTGTCTTGCAATCGAATGTCGGTACGGGAGACATAGCGAATTTCCGCAGCATCCATTTCGGTTTCCGCCATGACCTCTTCTGATTCAAAGCGAGTGGGAAAACTTTGGCGGAGACTGAACCAGTCCCATTCCACCTGAAGGGGAGGGAGTGGTTGGGCCAAAGGTGGCCCAACTGTCAACTCACTCACATGGAAAAATGACGAACAACTGCTGAGGGCCAAAATAGCCCCCAGCACAAATGGAAAAAAGGTTTTCAAGGTTGGGCTGGACATAACAGAGAGAAGATTGGCTGTGCATGTACAACCTCTCTCTTTTCCCTGCCTTTTCCTACCCCAAGCGCAGAAGCGTGTAGGTTAGGTGAATATTCGTGCAATCCTGGGACCATATTTCAGGGTTCAAGGTTCTGTAAAGGGTTCAAATTTCAGGGTTCAGGGTTCACATAGATTTGCGTTACTCCTTCGGATTTTTGAAATTTCCCTGTTCCCTGTCGAACGCAGTGAGATCCCGAGAATCGGGATTCCCTGCTGAGCGAAGCGAAGTCCCGCTTGCGGGATTCCCTGTCAACCCTTCTCAAAGGTAATCACAGTGATCTCCGGCCAAATGCCTACCCGGCCAGAGAAGCCGATGAAACCGAAGCCTCGGTTGACATAGAGGTACTGGCCTGCCTTTTCGTAGAGGTCGGCCCAGCGAGGATAGCGGTATTTGACGGGACTCCAGCGAAAGCCGGGAATCTCTACCCCAAATTGCATCCCGTGGGTGTGGCCAGAGAGGGTGAGGTGAAAATGCTCCGTATGGTCCACGACTTG
>JBCCCJ010000472.1:0-5288 GCA_039033615.1 Bacteroidota bacterium | reverse complement strand
TTTATCAGATGGCAAAGTGTTATCCGCAGGCTTGAGCACCTCCGCAGAAGTGTACGATCCTGCCACTGATACCTGGACCCTTGTGTCAAATGATCTCGAACCCGCAGCAAGTGGAGTCAATGTCTTCAACCTGTTGGGAGATGGTCGAGTGCTGATCAGTGGCACCAACAAAACAACGGTCGCCTACAATCCCTCCACCAATTCATTTGAGGATGTCCCCGATATGCCCGAACGATTGAATCAACCTGGTGCTGTCAGCACTGCTAACGGCAATGTGCTCGTCTTTGGCATTTCTTCCTCGACGGATCCCAGCGATACCAAAACCATTCAGGTCTTCAATGCAACGCAGAATCAATGGTTCAGCTCCCCTTTTTCCTTGAATGGTCCGGGCCGAACTACTTTGCACCAATTGGATAATGGCGATATCCTCTCCGTAGGGGGAGTAGCTCCACTGGGAGGGCTTGCTGCGGATTGCTACCTGATCAATGAAAATGCCAGTGCGCTCTCAGTAGCAGGTAGCCTGAGTCAAGCACCCATCCGTTTGTTTCCCAACCCTACGCGCGATCTCTTGAACTTAGAGTGGGAAACTGCTCAACCAGGACATATTCAATTGTTGGATCTCCAAGGAAGGATACTCCTCCAAGCCACGGTATCGGCTGGACAAGCTCAGATTTCTATCGGTCATCTTCCCCAAGGCATATATGTGTACCAGCTCCACAACTCCACCGGTCAACGCTGGCAAGGCAGAGTAGAGAAATATTGATGATCTCAAGAAGCGCCAGCCTTGGTTCGATATCGCTTCATCTCTTGCGTGAGCAAGCGGCGATAGGGAAACACATCCACTTGCAAAGTGTGGCGGGGGCGGTCCAGGTAGCGTTTGGCCATTTCCGCCTGCACTTTGCTGATTTCCGCCTGCATTTTCTCTGGGGCAGGCAAGCCTACTTCGCCCGTTATCAATTTGCTGATCCAGGCTGATTGTAATTCTGCGAGGGGCATAATCGCTCCCAACGGTTGAATCAGGCCAACGAAATACAGCCCAGGATGGTCCGGATGTACCACGTGATGGTACAGGGGCATTTGATTGTCATTGGGGTTGATCCAGTTCTCTGCAAAAAAGGGAAAGCGAATGTTGTAACCCGTGGCGTAGATCAACAGATCAATTTCTTCTTGGGTGCCATCTTCAAAGTGAATGGTATTTCCAGCAAGTTCCTGGATATTCGGCTTGAAGCTCACTTTGCCATGTCCCGCCAAATTCAACAAATCCGCAGAAATCGTTGGATGCTCCCGCAATAGCTTGCGATTGGGTTTAGGCACCCCGTAATCTTCTTGTTTTCCACGAGATATCCACAAACTTAGCCCGAGGGTCATCCGCTGAACCCAAATCGGCAAATAGGCCAATGGTGGCTTTGCCAAGGTATCCGTAGGTTTGCCAAAGACATATTTGGGCATGATGTGCGCCCCGCTCCGGGTAGAAATGATGGTCTTGCCACCCAAACGAGCCAATTCACAAGCGATGTCGACCCCAGAATTGCCGATGCCCACGATACAGACTCTCTTTCCCGCATGCGGCTCCGGCTCCCGATAATGGTGAGCGTGCAGAATCTCTCCGGTAAATTCTCCTGGAAAAGCAGGGCTAGGAAAACGAGGGGACCAATGATGTCCGTTGGCGACGATTACTCCCGCATACCGCTGACTTTCCCCTCGATCCGTGGTCACCAAATACCCCCCTTCTGGAAGCGGAGAAACATCCGTTACTGCAGTTTGAAATTGAATCTTATCCCGGAAGCCAAAATGATCCACATAGTCCTCGAAGTACTCCAAAATCTGGCTATGGTGCGGATAATCCGGATAGTCCTGGCATGGGATAATCCGAATAGGCCATCATCTCCCGCGAGGTATTGATGTGCAGAGAACGATAGGCCGAGGACATGCCATTGTCATTCTGATAGCGCCAATTGCCCCCGATGCCAGAGCCTTTTTCAAAACAATCAAACGGGATGCCAGCCTGATGAAACATTTTGGCCGCGACGATGCCAGAAGAGCCAGCACCAATGATGCAGTAACGCGTAGTTGAGTCCATAATTGAATAACCTCCTGAAGAACACTTGGTTTTCTTCAGGAGGAAATTAGGAGTTTACCAGCTATCTAAAAAACTGGAATGCTTCTATTGATTGGTCAGAGGAGCTAGGGGAGAATTACCAAAGCCGGGAAGCGAGCGCAGGTTGTTCAAACGCTGGCGACGACGATTTGGATTGGTTTCCAAGCGAGCGAGAATGATTTCTCTTCCGATCGCAATATCCAATGGATCGGTACTCAGATGATCAAAGCCAAATACCCAGCCCCTTTTCTCTCCATTCGGCCCAATCAAACGCATCCAACTGTTGTTGGCTCCATCGATCACGACCATTTCACCTGGCTGAAGCAAGACCGCATTTTGTTGCTCTTCCTCACTGAAGGTTTCGTATGCAGAAGTCTGCCGAGTAATCACTGCCAACTGACCGTCTCGGGAAAGTTCCGTAAAGTCCACATATCCCTGTCTGCCAGTTTGGGTAACTACGGGGAGATAGGTTTGAGTCCCAGACTTCACAGATTTATCTAGTTTGTTTTGAGCAACCGCCTGTCCAAAAGCCAGGGTTCCGATGACTTGCTGAGCAGATAAATTACCATACACCGGGACCCCTTCTCGCAAGGCAGTCAATAACCAAAAGTCTACTTCTCCTTGATTCAAGCGATCAATCCAGGCAGTTGGGGAAGCAGCGCTCACAACTGGCGTAGTTCCTGCAGGTTGCGTCTGAGTCCGGAAGGTTCCATTCCGATAGCTGCCATAATCATAAGTACCTTCCGACCGATAGGTGGCAGGACCATCAGCGGGAAATTCACTCTCCCAATCTCCTTGGGTACGGGGGACTCCCCAGTTATAGGCATCCAGAGGAATGGTTGCCGGCTCGGGAACCGCAGCTGGTTCCTGATAATTTCCTTTCCATTCGAGGTAATCAAAAAAGTTCAGGTCGCCTACGAATCCCACAGAAGGAGTCGTTCCATCTCGGTATCCACCTTGAGCTCCCCTAGTTCCTTCTGAGAATAGTTGATCTACATATTGATCTCGCTGATAATATTTCCGCTGAAAATCAATGATCCGAGGGGCTTGACCTCTGGTATTCTCTGCATAAGGATCATTGGGATCTGGCACATGACTTCTTTGCCATTCGCCTTCTCCCGCCAACTCTCCATAATAGCGATTCTCCCGCGTGACCCGGAGGCGGCGAGCTTCTTTTTGCAGCCATTGTTCCAATTCATGCGCCCTTGCAAAGAACGTCTCGACGAATTGATCTTCATAGGCTGGTGCATCTACCAAATAAGGAAAAAACCGAGCGCACTGATCATAAAAGAATGTCGCTCCTTGGTATGCCTGGAAAGCAGACTGCCCAGTTGCATTTCGAGCGTTCATTGCTCGAAAATAATAATACAACAACTCGAGCTTTTCCGTTGGTTGCGGACACTGATTCCGGACCGTTTCAATCTGGTGAATGTTGAGTAGTTCGTTGGGCTGGTAGGCCACAAAGTACTCCTGCAATTCACGCTCGAAAGCGGTACAAGCTTGTGCGTGAATCATGGTGGTTTTTCCGACCGAAAGAACGAGGAACAAACCAGCTAAGGGAAGGAATTTCATAGAGAACATGTTCATACCTTATCGGAAGGATGAGTTTGGAATATTCCAAGACCTGCGTATATATACTTTCGGAAGGTACGAAGTACTTAAAAATACATCAGAAAACAAGTTCCAAGGGGCTTTTTCTGCCCATTTTCCGCAAATAAGTAAGAAAAACCGACCTTTTCCTCTCAATCACTCCACAAATACCATATTCACTTGAGTTTGGTTCTCATACTGTGGGAGAGGCTCTCCGTTTTTTGCATAGCGAATGTAGGTCCAATTGTAGTTACATTCATCTGCTTCTAGGAGGAAAGAGACCGTGATGGTGTCCTGTCCATAGGTATCTTTTTTGATGAAGTAATCATACTGAAAGGGCTTCCCGAAAAGGAGCGGCAAGTTGATTTCGTTGGTCTGTTGGACCGTGAATTTCTCCGTGAATTCAAAGGGACCGAATTTCCCATTTTCAAATCCAGGCGTGATCAACTCAAAGCGGGGAGTGGCAGAAGTGCCTCCCGTGGTATCCAAAAACACCACGACTCCATCGGGGTTATAGATGTCCAGGTAATTCGTACCTGTAGCATCCTGATATTCAACCGTGAAAAATTCTTCCCCTACCACCGCATTCAAATTCGGATCGCAGGGCTTATTGCACGCTGCAGTTACCCAAAACAACACAATGGCTCCGATGGCCCACAAACTGGAAGTACGTATCGTGTTCATAATAAGATTGAAATTACAAATCAACAGGAATCACAGAAGGGAATTGCTTCCCACGGGCTCCTAAAGATAATTGGAAAAATTGGTGCTTTATTGTCTTGAATCCACTTATTTTGACAGTGGTATGAATGAAATGAAACCAAGCGTTTTTGAATTGAAGAATGGCCTGCGGGTAGTTTATACCTATGTGCCTTATACTCGGGCGGTTCACTGTGGCTACGTCATTGATTCCGGCGGACGGGATGACCTCGAAGGGGAAATGGGAATGGCCCACTTCATCGAGCACATGATCTTCAAAGGCACGATCAAACGGAAGACTTTCCACATCCTCAACTATCTGGAGTCGGTTGGAGGAGATGTCAACGCCTATACCACCAAAGAAAAAACCTGCCCCTCCCAACAAGTGGTGGCGGATAGCCATCCACCAGTCCGGCCCCAAGGAGCCCCGCAATGGAGTGCAGATGGATTGGGGAAAAGACAGCAGCTGGACGGATTCTGTCCTGCTTAGGAGCGGGATGTTTTGGCAGCATAAGCGGTACCAACACCTGCTTTTCAAAATCAAGTACGAAGTACTGCACTTTACTTTCAAGTAGTGCACTAGCGCCAACTGCACTTCGTTGTGCAGAAGGGCACAGAAACGGATGCGCCCCTCACGAGTCGAACAAAGAGCACGCAGCGTTTGTGGGGGAACGGCGGACGGTCAACAAGCGCGCAACGCCAACGACACTTGTGCACGAGGCTGAAGAACACTCGCCAATAACTGTGCAGAGTTGCCTCAACCATTCCCCTGGATGAGACGCGGCCTGCACGTGTCGCGGGCTTATTCCTGATCCAACGTGGACTTGTTCATATGGGGGCGGGGGGGGGGTGGTACCCCAAACCGGAGTTGGCGGGTGAGTGTCGACTCGTGTCTCCTGAC
>JBCCCJ010000471.1:0-5300 GCA_039033615.1 Bacteroidota bacterium | reverse complement strand
CAACTGGCAGGAGACGCGTACCAGATTCAGGGCGTGTCTCTGTTGGACATCAGCCGGGAGTATGGCTCCCCGCTCTTTGTGTATGATGCCGATACCATTCGCGCCAAATACGAGCGCATGGTCCAGGCATTTCAAGGGCTGAATTGCAAGATCAAATATCCCGTCAAGGCCTTGAGCAATGTGAGCATTTTGAAGCTGATGAAACGGTTGGGCGCGGGACTGGACACCGTTTCCATCCAAGAAGTAAAGCTGGGACTGGCCGCTGGTTTCGCCCCGGAGGAAATCATCTATACCCCGAATTGTGTCTCGATCGACGAAATCAAGGGAGCGGTTGAATTGGGGGTGATGATCAACTTGGACAACATCTCCATCCTGGAGCAATTCGGGAATGTCTACGGCGATTCTGTTCCGGTATGCCTGCGTTTCAATCCCCACATCTATGCTGGCGGGAACAACAAAATCCAGGTGGGGCACATTGACTCCAAGTTTGGGATTTCGGTGTACCAACGCCGCCACGTCGAGCGGGTGGTCAAAACCTACGGCATCAACGTAATTGGCTTACACGTACATACAGGCTCTGATATCTTGGATGCTCGTAGCTACCTCCAGAGCGCCAACATCATGTTTGACCTGGCATACAATTTTGAAGGTTTACAATTCATCGACTTTGGCAGTGGGTTCAAAGTTGGTTACAAAGCCGGGGACATCACCACTGATATCGAGGAAGTTGGCCGTGAATTGCGGACTGCCTACCAGATATTTTCGCAGGAATACGGGAAGGAAGTAGAAATCTGGTTTGAGCCTGGGAAATATCTGGTCAGTGAATCCGGCTATTTCCTTATGCGGTCTAACGTCATCAAGCCTACGCCTTCGACTGTGTTTGTAGGAGTAGATTCTGGCTTGAATCACTTCATTCGCCCCATGATGTACGGCGGATTCCATGACATCTTGAACCTGAGCAATCCGGGCGGAACCCAGCGGATCTACACCATCGTCGGCTACATCTGCGAGACCGATACCTTTGGCTGGGACCGTCGGCTGCATGAAGTTCGGGAAGGAGACATTCTCTGCCTGAAAAATGCGGGGGCTTATGGCTACTCCATGAGCTCCAACTACAATTCCCGTTATCGTCCGGCAGAAGTGATGGTCTATCAGGGGAAGGCACACCTCATCCGCAAGCGGGAATCCTTCGAGGATTTGATCCGTGGACAGGTGGAGATGGAATGGTAGGTGGAGAAGCGGGACTTGTCAATGACAAGATGTACCGTGGACTTCCATGCCGCGGAGAACTCTACCTCGCAAGCGAGGGAACCCCGTTAATGTCGAACAGACGAATGATGAATGTCGAATGATGATCGGAGTCGTCGGTGCCAACGTGCAATGCTGGATTGCATT
Organism: Bacteroidota bacterium; assembly: GCA_039033615.1. GTDB lineage: Bacteria > Bacteroidota > Bacteroidia > J057 > J057 > JBCCCJ01. The sequence continues at coordinate 3,905 of JBCCCJ010000471.1, read as the reverse complement.
CGGCGGAGCATCACTTCTTTGTCAATGACCCAGCAATAAACTCAGACCCGTGGGGGAAATGAAGCTTTTCCCTCACGGTCTCCCTTTTTTCTCCTAAGGAAAGCGTACCTTTGTGCCTGCTAGCAGCACCCCTATATGAAGGTTTATCACTCCCTCGACGAATATCAAATTGGCCCCAAAACGGTGGCGACGATTGGCACTTTTGATGGCTTGCACATTGGGCATAAGACCATCCTCGAACGCCTCCAAAGGTATGCGGAGGAAATCGGAGGAGAAAGTCTGCTGATCAGCTTTCATCCTCATCCCCGATTGGTCCTGTTCCCAGACAACAATCCCTTGCGATTGCTCCACACCCACGAGGAGAAAATCGAGATGTTGGCAGAGATTGGCCTGGACAAAGTCTTGTTCATTCCTTTCACCCGAGATTTTTCGAGGATTCCTTCCAAGGCGTTCATCCAGGACATCCTGGTCAAAAAAGTGGGCTTGCATCACATCATCATCGGCTATGACCACCGCTTCGGAAAAAATCGGACTGGTGGCATCGAAGAATTGCAAGTGTATGCCAAGCAGGGGCACTTCAGCGTGGAGGAAATCCCTGCCCAAAGCATAGACGAAGCCAAGGTCAGCTCTACCAAAATTCGCCGGGCCCTGGAATCTGGCAAGGTTTCTACCGCCGCCAAATATCTGGGCTATCCCTATTCCTTTGCGGGGGAAGTGGTACACGGCGAAAAACAAGGCCGGGAGCTGGGCTATCCTACTGCCAACATTAATCCGGAGGACCCGCTAAAACTAATTCCTACTGACGGCGTGTATTTCGTGCGGGTGGTGGTCAACGGAGACCATCACTATGGCATGATGTCCATCGGTAAGAAGCCCACCATGGGAGAATTCGAGCGGAGCCACGAAGTGTACATTTTTGACTTCTCAGGCGACCTCTATGGGCAGACCATCCGCGTAGAAATGCTGGAATGGATCCGCGGCGAAGAAAAATTCAACGGACTCGATGACTTGATTGCTGCGATGGAGCGCGACGAGGCCTTCTGTCGGGCGAGAATGTAGGTAGCATGAACAAGTTGTATCTCCTGAGCGGACTAGGCGCTGACGAACGGGCATTTGCTAATTTGTCTCTTCCAGAAACCGAACTGGTTCACATCGCCTGGCTCCCCATCTCTCCGGATTTGACGCTGAGGGAGTATGCTAGGCAACTTTCCGACCTGATTCCAGAACAGGGCCCCATTCATCTCCTGGGAGTGTCATTTGGAGGGATCGTCGCTCAGGAAATTGGTCAGCTGCGATCCTGCAAACGAGTTTTTGTCATCTCCAACCTTGATTTTGGGTTTCCACATTCCCCTTGGATATGACAAAGAGGAAACCTAGTGAGCCTTGCCTCGAAAAATGAATAGAGTAGCCACGAATGAACGAATTGATACGAAAAAAGGCAGCGAGATGGGGAATTTGTGCCATTCGCCGAGGAAAGGATTTAACCTCACGGCGCAGCGAATTTCCACGAATGAAGGCTAGCTAGTGTGCAATTTGTGAAATCTGTGCAATTCGTGGCTAACAATCGGAATTTTGCAAGCACCTGAAAATCAGAGTCTTGCAAAAAGTTGTCATAAGTAGCATTCGGTCTGAACAGCAAAAGAGTAGCCCGTTGAGATTCTTCAACCGAGTGCCGCTTCACCGCGGGATACCTGGCAGTTGGCTCAAAGTAGGCGGCAAGCTATTTGGGCCACTAGCCTTCGGCACCAAAGGAACAAACGAAGCCCAATTTCTTCGCCAAATCATCGTCGATACCGATCCTATGTTTCTGAAGTGGGCCATCCGAGCCATCATCCGCTGGCAAGGTGGCCATGACCTGCCCATGCTGCGGCACCTTCACGGAGATCGAGATCGCCTATTTCCCCTAAAGGCGATGGAGGACGCCAACGTACTTTCCGGCGGCACCCATTGGATGATCTATCAGCGGGGCGAAGAAGTGATTAGATGGATCGCTCAGGAATGGTAAAGGATGAGGTATCTCAGTTCAATCCTTTGTTGGGATGATTTTTGTCAGGTCAGCTGGAAAAGTATACAAGATTTCTCATATTTGTAGCAGATACTTTGCCTGCCTCTGTTTATTCTTATTTCCCTACTCTTCCTTCCATGAAGCATGTTTCTTTTATGGGCTGGTTCGCAGGCGTATTGCTTGCCGTTTTTCTATGCCCTCAGCAGGTGTATTCTCAGATAGATGACTTGGAGGAGATCTTTGATGAAGGATCAAGCAAAAAGATTCATGGCAGAGATTACAATCCCAATATTCTAAAAGTATCCCTGGTCGCTTTGTATTTCGGCGATATGCGATTGTTGTATGAGCGTCGAACAGATCGGTGGGGATATGAAGTGGGACTAGGTCCTAATTTTGCGGTTCCATTTGTGCGAGATGCCAATTTATTCTCTTTGTTGGAAGAGGAAGAAATTTTGGTGGGCTGGTCTGGTTCCCTTGCGGTTCGGAGTTATGGTTGGTTTGGCCTGTTGAGTGATGAGATTTATTCTGGCCTTATGATTCGAAACCGCAGTTTTCGGATCTATCAGCAGGAACCCGTCAGCTTTCGAGAAATCTTTCTTACAACAGGTTTTCAGTTTGAACCCAGATTCCATTTTGTGGCTAACTTCGAATCTGGAGTAGGGGTAAATTTTACTTCTCGCCCCATTGAAGTAGGCCCTATGAACAATCGTCGAATGAGGAACATCCTTTTCTCAGGACACCTCCGGTTAGGGGTAGGGTATAGCTTTTAGAGGATCAAGGGCAATTCTGGTGTGTTCCCCATTTTTTTGACTTTTTCTATTAAGTTTTTTCCTATGAAAACCACATTTTCCCTACTCGTTGTCAGTTTCTTCTTTTTTTCTCTTGGATTCGCTCAGAAAATTCAATGGGGTCCAGAACCTAAATTTCGGGATGCAGTGACTCCATATAATTTGCATGAGACTGGCTTTTTGAGTGATGAGACCGGTCTATTTGGGCTATTTACTGGAACCGATGGGGCGGTTCCAGGGGAAGTCAAATTTAGCATGAATCCTGCGGATGCATTCAAGCAAGGGGTCGTCACCCTGCGGCACTGGAGTCCTGCGCTCAAGAACATGAGATTCCAGAAAGTTCCCTCGACTTATCAAGACAAAGTATTGTACGCTCATTCTTTCCTCAAACACGGGGGAGACATTCTCGTCTTTCAAGAATTTGTCAACCGAGAGAAGAAGACTGCCTACCTATTCTACCGAAGATTCGATCCCATCTCTCTGAAACCCAAGGGAGAGTTGGTGAACATTGCCGACGTACCTGCCAAATCCCGGCAGAACTTTGGATCTTTCAAATTTGTGCAATCTGAGGAGGCAAATCGGTTGTTGTTGGTAACTCTGCCTATGCACGACAAGTCGGTCAACAAGGAAAGCTATACCTTATCGGTGTTTGATACAGCGATGGAGCAACAATGGAAGCAACGCGCCGAACTGACCTTTGAAGACGACAGGTTTACCGTAGCGATGGCTGCGGTAGATGAACAAGGTCGGGTTTTTGTCTTGGGACAGGAATTTTTGGAAGGAAAAGCGGGCTATCCCGATGAGAAAGACCCCTTTCAATACTGGCTCATCGGCTATGATGAAACTGGTAATGAAATTCAACAGCGAAAAATTGGCCAGCAAAATCAACACCTCTCCAAAGGTAGCATGTTGATCAATCAAGCGGGAGAATTGGTCTTCATGAGTGCATTTTCTGCGGAGGATCAGCAGTCTATCAAAGGAATCTTCATCGAGGTCATAGATCCTGCTTCGCTGCAAACGCAACAGCAGTTTACCCGCTCCATTCCTTCCCAGGATCTCCAACGATTCATGACCAAAAAGGAGCGAAAATCTGGCGGAGAGTTGGAAAAAGT
>JBCCCJ010000470.1:0-5303 GCA_039033615.1 Bacteroidota bacterium | reverse complement strand
GTTCTGTCTTACCTGGAGATACCGTTACTTATACCACCGTTTTTCAAATTACTGACTTCGATGATGTATCCTTGAATCCAGTCTCTGCGCTGGAAATAGAGGAAATCCTTCCAAGAGGGATGTCGTTCGGTTTTTTGCTTCAAGTCTAGGGCCCCTTCCCCAGACTTGAATGGGACCTGAAACGAAATAACCGCGCGAAAAGAGGAAGTTATTTTTCAAGTATCACTAAAGCCAGCCTTTTCGGAAGGCAAGGTTGATCAGATGGGCCGCATTTTGTGCGCCAGCTTTTTTCCGGAGATGTTCTCGATGCTTCCGCACCGTTCCTTCTGCGATGGATAGTTTTTCGCCAATCTGCTCGGTTGTCAAGCCTTCTGCGACCAATACCAAGACTTCGCGCTCCCTTGGACTGATGGGTTGAGGGCGGCCGCTGAGAGACTTCAAGCCCTCTTTCTGAAATCGATCCAGGTCAATCTCCAAGATCGACTCCCCTTTGTCCATGTGGATCAAGCTCAGGAGGTGATTGTTGGTTCGGGTGATATGGGTGATGTCGCAATGCACCCCCAGCACCTTTCCTAGCCGTTGTTTTTCGTCCAGGGTCAATGCCAATGCCTGATGCAAAATCATCCGATAGCTCCCATCTTCTATCCGAATTCGGAAACAATAGCTCACCTTGAAATCGAGCCATTCCTCCGGAGAGTAAATGCCAAACAGAATCTTCCCTGCGACTTCTTCACAACGAGCAAAGTGCAGTTGATCCTCCGGATGAATTCGCTCCAAAAAGGAGTTAATTTGAAAATTATCTGGCTTTACGCCTACCATGCGATAGAAATTTTCCCCAACCTCTCGCAACTCGCGGGATTTGGTGTCCATCAAATAGGCATAGAATGGCCCTAGGGTGAAAAAAGAAGCCAAACGGGAATTGATTTCCCGATGATCAACCTGAGTAATCTCTGGTGCAAGGAAGGAGGCATGCTCCTGCCAGACTTTTTGAATTGCCTGAACTCCCATGAAATATTTGGTATCTCCTTTCCAACGTGAGTAAGTAGCGTGATTCATGGTGCAGCCAAAACTACGATGTTTCTCCTAAACTTTTCCCTTTACCAAGAGAAAGGGGGGTACGTCCCATGTCACCAGACAAAGCATATCCCAGTAGATGGCAATCGCGATGCGCCTGCTTTTTTCTGAAGGGCATCTATTTCTCCCAAGCTGCGAATCGCTCTGCGCTTCGTTTTTTTGAGAGTTGGTTCGGCATACTTCGGCGAGCTCAACTCAGGTGGCCAGATATTTCTCCCGAAATAGGTTCAGGTGATGTTGTTCGTGTCCGGCGAGGATAAAGCCCAGTGCCTTGGCACTGATCGGATGCCCACTAGCGGTCCCCATCCGGGCCATTGCTGCCTCATCCAGATGAGCAAACAATTGGATACTCGCTTGTCGAACTGCCTGATATTCAGCCAACAAATCGGCCCCTTTTCGGTGGGCGGCTCCACTCAGAGGAACATAATCATCCTGGTTGAAGCCAGGTAAAGCGGCCGTATCTCCCCGAGCGATAGAAAGGGCGCGATAGGTAAATACCCGCTCCGCGTCGATCAGATGCAAAAAAGATTCAGCCAGGGTCCATTTTCCTGGCGCGTAGCTAAATTGCCAGCGGTCTTCTGGCAGATTCCCCAACAACGAAAGCGTTGCTTGTGCTCCCTCTTGGAGCTGTCCTACCAGGGGAGCGTCTTTGGTCAGGCGCAAATAGCCGTGGTAAAACTCGTTGGCTTCAGAAAAGTCAGGTTGGAAAGTCATGGAGACGGAGAAGTACTTGAAATGTTGACGTGTAAGGTTCGCTGCCGAAGTTGAGCCGAGGGCATTCCATCAATATCCTTGCAAATGTTGATCTAATGACCAAATTTGGACTTCATATTGCGGAAACAGTTCTCGTTGGAGATACAGTTCTTGAACCATGGAAAAATCAGCAAAGCCAAGGCCCCGGCTAGCACTGCGGGGAAAATCGGATAGCCATGATAAAAGTTCTTGTTTTTGAGGAATTCGAAGGGGTTTCCAAGGAAGGTTTCCTTCTAAACACTTCACCATGATAGAGGTGAATTTTTGCGCAAAGTCAAACCTGCGATTTCCAGAGGTTTGTCCAACAAAATTCCCTGTCTCAATAATGACGGCATATGGTAATAAGAGCGTGTCCTCATTCTGGATATATGCTTGAAATGAGTCTAGAACCTGTTGACGATCTTGGTTTCGGCCTGGGAGATCCAGGATATTCAGAAAAACAGAAGTATCTATCAACCAAATGCGAGGCTTCTCTATGTCCATTTCCTTAGCGTAATGAATCTAACCATGCCAGCGCTTTTCTTTTTTTCTCTTTTCCATCTTCTGGCTGTTTGATAAATTTCTCCACCAATCCTCTGGAAACCAAACTTCCCAACTCACCTTGGGCCAATAATTCAGGATAGCTGGGCAGGTCTTGCAGTTGGATGAGTTCACTATATCCATGTTGTGGATTTCGATAGCAGCAGACCACTTCTCCGAGGGCTTGTTTGGGTAAGGCATCCAGCAATACCGCATTGTGTGTACTAATCAAAATTTGCAAGTCTCGGGCCTCTGCAATCTCATAGACCTGATTCAGGAGTCCTCTCACCCGACTAGGATGGACGCCAGACCCGATTTCCTCAATGACTACCATGCTCCCTTTTGGGGAAGAAAGCAAAGCCGAAGCAATCGCAAGCACTCTCAGTGTCCCATCAGATAGCAAACCTGCGTCATATAGAATCGTTTCTCCCCCAAATGTCTCTTCTAAGCGAACCAATACCTCGCCTCTTGGTGTATGCAAGAAATCTATCGAGCGGATATCTTGCTCGGGGAGACTTGCCACCAATTGCAGAATGTTTTTCTGATTGGATTCTGCCTCTTCAGATTCTACCCAAAGATCATAGAGTACTGCGGAAAGATTCCGCCCATCTCCTGCAAGCCGATTTTCTCCTTTTCTCCCATATCCCCTCATCAAACTCGGATTAGGGTCCAAGAAAAGGATCGAAGATAGCTTAGTAGCGAAGACCTGAGTACTCGCCTTGATGCTTTCTTTGGCTTGCTCAGAAATTGGAAATGAAGGGAGTAACGTACTGATCCGTGAAAAAGCAACTACTTGATCAGAGAATTCCAATTGTATGTTAGCCTGAGGATCTGATGGATTTGCCACCGACATCAACCTTTCTAATGGAATCGGACGTTCTGTTCGATTTGAGATTGGACCAACTGTTTGTAACAACCAATTTCCCGCTTTGTCTTTGATCGACTCAGATCGAACGTGGAGCTCATCCGGCAATTGGTATTCAATCTGGAGGGTTAACAAAGGGAAAGCATGTTTTGCCAACTCACATCCCAAACCAAATTGCTGACTTCCTCTTCTGGGTAAATCCCCCATAAATCCACGCACAATCTGTTGAGATTGATTAACCTCTTGTGACATTTGATGGAGATTTTGCCCTTGTGCCAACCAACTCAATAGCCGGATCCCTTCTAGCGCATTACTTTTCCCAGAAGCATTGGCCCCCATCAAAACAGTCATTCTACCCAATGGCAAGGTAGCTTTCTGGTAGCTTTTAAAATCCTGAAAAAAGAAATTTCGAATCATGATCCAAATACCTGTACTAGCAAGATACCCAATTCTCTTCTTTTGTAAAATTCTCCCTCACCGTTCCCACCACATGGGCACTTCATGTAAGGGCCGATGGGTCCGGGCGTGGCGAGAAGGCATCACTTGAGTAGGGTCTTGATTGATTGGGAGCACGTGCGCTCGAAATCGCTGAAGCTCTAAGGCTTCTTTTACATTCATCGCACGCAGTTGATCCGGTTGAAAGCGCACCTCCAGCTGTTCGAGCAATTGCCGAACCTCCTCATACGGAAAAATCACCAAGGCAATTGGGGCCTTGCCAGTTTCAGGATCATGCCAAATCAGGCGGAGATAGCGGATGTGGACATATGATCGGGACGTCTCCGCAGAAAAGCCTTCTTCCACCACCAGATCAATCGCATCCTCTAAGGGAGAAAAATCCAATTGATCCTGAGAAAACCCGCCTTCTAGCGCCCGGAGATTGATTCCTTGTAACTGCATCAATTCGTACATCAAATCAAAGTAATCCAACTCTTCCTGCAAATCAGCGGGATGATAGCCTTTGACGAATCCATTGCGGAGACCATCCATCAAATGCATCGCAATCCCTTGTTGTAGCTGGGATTCGGTATGAGACAGGTTCCACAATCCCTGGTTCGGAGACTCAGAGAGAATCAACCGATGCAGTCTCAGGTTTCGAAAAAAGCCTTGTTGGGCTCGATTGGTACGGGGCGGTAAGGTAACGCCCGATTTTTCGAGATAAATGTACTCAATCTGGGAGGTATCCGTTGGCTGAGCGCATGCAGAAGCACTCCAGCCCATGCCCAACATCAGCGTCAGGCCGCCATATAACAAGAAGTACTTCATTCCATCAGATGTATAGATAGCTGACAAGTAGCGCCTTTTTTCCCCTACCGGAAAACCACTTTGGTAGCGCCATTCCCATACTTTCGTAGGTCGGCGGGACCGTAGGACTTCACTTGTGGCATGTGCTTGAGAATTTCTTCTACTTCTTTTTTCAATATCCCCTGCCCTACCCCATGGATCAAAACGAGGCTGGCATCGTTGCGGACCAAGGCATCGGACAGGCTCTGCTTGAGGAAATCCAGCTGTTTCTTCAGCATCTCGGAGGGAGCCAGTTCATGGACATTCTTGACAATGGCTTCGATGTGAAGATCAACCTCGGACTCCAAGCGAGGCTGAGGTTTGTCTTCTTTGCGAATGCGGACAAATTCACTTTCCTCGATTTTCTGGATGTCCAACGCCTGTTGATCTACCCGCAGGGAAAATAGCCACGCATCTTCGTTGACGGCGCGTACGTATTGAGTCGGTTTGCGCAATTGATTCTTTGCCCAGACCAACTCTCTGCCTGCTGGCTGATGAGGATGGCCTTTTCCCGCTTGGAAGCCCAACCACTGAAAATGGAGCGCTTTGATCCGCAGCAGGTCGTTTTCGTGGGAACTGAACAGCTTTTCACGCTCGCCACTGCGCACCAAGCCTCGGGCTACTCCCTGATAGCTGCTCTTAGACTTGAGAAAACAGGTATAGAGCAAATCCGCAGGTTCAGGATTCATGAGCCAAAAGTGGTATTCTTTCCCTTCTCCTGGCAAGACCAGCAAGCTCAGTTCCATCAAGGCTATCCCCAGCGGCTTGATCTCTTTCTCCTTTACCTCTGCAACCAGCTTTTCTTCTTTGG
>JBCCCJ010000469.1:0-5303 GCA_039033615.1 Bacteroidota bacterium | reverse complement strand
TGCCAGGATCATGTTACCCTCCCGTTTTGCCGGGCTTAGGAGATCCGGCACTCTCAGGAAAGCCGTTTGCAGAAGTCTTGATTGAAAAGAAAATCATGGTCTTCCTTGCAAAAGGCTTTGGTCCTGGTGTGGGATGTCGTCAAAGACATCAATAGCTCCGCATTTGGCCCTGATGTATGGGCCAATAAGGAAGGGCTGGCGCAAGGGTTCAACCAGTTGAATTATTTTGGAGAACTATTGAATCTCAGCCTACTGGGAAAAGAGCTTCCGACCTCCGACCATACCGTTACCCAAGTGATGGATTTTTTCGGGTGCTCTCTAACTATGGAAATCCTGTTGATTTTGGGTGAAATGTCTCTGGATGGAGACGAGTTGGTTCCAGAATCAGAATTCCGAGAATTGGCACTTGAAATATTGGCCACTACCGAAAAGTATGCTGCCTATACCATATTCTTGGGACTTTGGACACCAGAGGAAAATGATCAGCGTCCGTTGGTAGAAAACAGCAGAATTGTTGCTGCCACCTTCCATTTCCCCCCTGTTTCCCACGTCTAGCTTATTCTTCCCATTCCTATATGCTCATCAGCTATACGCCCCGATTCAAAAAAGACATTGAATCGTTCAAAAGTGCCAAAGGGTGTCTGCCTGGAAAGGTTTGGCAACTTATCTTTGATATTGAGAAGAATCCAACCGCCATCGCTGGACTTGGGAACCCTGAACTATTACGACACAATCTGAAAGGGCATTTTTCAAGGAGGATCACTCGAGAGCACCGACTCGTTTATGCTTTCGATGGAAAATCTGAAACCTTACGGATTATTTCTGCTGGCAGTCATTACCGGGATTTAGAAGATCTAATTTAACCAAAACCAAAGCAGCCACCACCCTCAGGCAATGGCCGCTCTCCTATCCACACTTTCTGCGTCAATGCCTCTTAGAGACGCACTTTGATCAACTGCTTCTCAGCGCCCGCTTGAATCTGCAAGAGGTATAGCCCAGAGGGCAGCTCCGGCAAGGCCCACTGCAGGTGTTCGCTGCTGGTTTGAGTTTGCAGGCGCTCTTCGCGAAGGACTTGGCCCTTGAGGTCTACCAACTTGAGCTGGACAGTGGTGCCGATGGGCAGTTTGGCCTCGATGGTGAGGAGGCGGTCCTGACCGAGAGGATTCGGATAAGCTTTCACCCACTGTTGGGCGAGTCGAACTTCGCGTAACTCGGAGTAGTTGAAGGAACCGTCCAGATCGATCGCTTTGATGCGATAGTAGGAAATGCCCTGGAAGGGATCTTGATCCGGCAGTTGATAGTTCAAGGCTTCCTGGCTGATGCCAGCCGCAGCCACTTCGCCGATGGCTTCAAAGTTCTCGCCGTCCTGCGAACGCTCTACCTGGAAGTAGTCGCTGTTCAATTCCGTGTCGGTGGTCCAGCGTAGTTGCACCCAATCCTGCTGAGGCACCGCTTCGAAGCTGAGCCATTCGACTGGGAAGGAACTCTCGGCGGCGGGGTAGAGGAATTGCGTCGGCACAATTGCCCGGTCCAGGCTGGCGCTGGCCCACTCCAACCTCGCGGAAGCATAGACGCCGCGCTCGTAGTATTCGATGCGGATGGGTACCCGCGCCCAGGCCGTCATGGCGATGGTCCCCGTTTCCGTGGTTTTACTCTGATCCTGCCAATTGTCGATGATCAATTGATTGTTGACCCAGAGGCGGACCCCATCATCACTGGTCGCGAGGAAAGTAATCGTCTCCGAAACGGGAGATTCGATTTGCCCTTCCCAAGCTACAGAATAGGTCCCGTACTCCATGCTGGGATCGGGCGAACCATTCCCCCAGTAGAAATCCACTTCCGGATCGGTACGGGTAAATTGGATGTTGGTCAGGTCGTCATTGTCAAAATAGGTCCCCAATAGGCCCGTGCCGTCTCCGCTGTTCACCGGAGAAACGGTGAAGGTGCGCTCGATATAAGGCGCTGCCTCATAGGTGGCATTGCCCGTTTGAGTCGCCCGGATGGTCACGTAGCCGGGAGTCCCGTTGAGAGTAAGGGTATTGCCCACCACGGAGGCCGGGCCAGATTCTACGCTGAAGCTGACAGGCAAGCTAGAAGAGGCCGTAGCCGTCAGGGGAAACGAACCATCATTTACGTGGCGGTGGGCTGGTGGGGGGAAGTCAATCCATTGTTGGTTGACCGTCTCCGAACGCTCCAGCGTCCAGTCCCAGGTGAAGCCGTCACAGCTGTCATGGTTGTTGCCAGGTCCGGCGGCGATGTACACCACGTCCCCTACGATCAGGTTGCCCAGGTTGAGGTCGAAATTGGTACTGCCTCCGTTCGGAAAGCTCACCGTCTGTCTGAGGCTGTTGTTGACATAGACCCGCAACTCATTGCCATCGCCACAGTTGGTATTGGCATCGGTGTAGTTGCTGTTGGTGATCTCATAGGTCCCTGCTTCCGAGACGGTAAAGGCCGCAATGACGTAGCGATTGACCGCTTGCCCTTGCCCGACACTTGGGCCAGGGTGGCCACCAGAAGCGGTCAGGTTCCCCCAGCGGAGGTTAGTGCCGTTATCGGGTACGCCTGGGTTGCCGTCAGAATCGTAGGCAGAGCCATTCCACAACATCGGAGTGTAGTTCGCAGCGGTACCGATGGCACCATTGGCATTCCAGAGGTAGGACCACCCACTGGCGGGGCTGGTGCCTTGAAAATCCGTGTTGTAGTCTGCTTCTTCGATTTGGCTGTTGGTCGCTTGGTTGGGGTCGATGGAGTTGATCCAGTCGGCGATCAACTGAACGCCAGCCGTGTCCATGAGGTTTTTCGCCAGGGGAGGCATGGCATAATCCTCATGCACGGCGGCGATTCGTTTGTAAATCATGGAATGTTCCAGGTCGCCAGGAATGATCTCTCGCATCCCTGTCATTCCCAAGCTGTTGTAGGTAGTGCCATAGAGCAGTTCTTGATTGGCGAGTGGCGTGCTGAAAAGGGCATCAAAATTCGCCTGTATGGAATTACCCGGACGGTGGCAGTAGGAACAGTTCGCATCCAGATAGGTCCGGGCTTTTTCTTCCAAGGTATAACCTGGATCATCCAGCGGAGCAGAAGTAAGCAAAGCATTCAGAGCCGCAACTGTGGTATCGACATTAGAATCGAAGAAGTTGAGGTGATCCAGGGTAACGATCTGGTGCGCATCCCGACCAGTACTTGGATAGTGGGTGAGCCCATTCAATTGACGGGTTTTGGGTCCCAGCACTCCTCCTGCTGCGGAGGTATGACAAGAACTGCATTCACTTCGACTGGGATACAGCCAGGCAATTTCGCGAGGCCCATTGCTGGTGTTGATAGACAAGGTGTCAATCAAACCCGTGGTCAGGAGATCTGCATCGCTTTGATCGTCCCTCCAGCGGTAACTTACCCCATAATAGGTGCCGTCATTGCCATGCACCAAGAGGCGGGTTTCCAAACGCTTGGTGACGCTAGGGTTGGTTTCGTCCATCGCCATCTCAAAGTGCTTGACCATGACGGTCCCGGTAGGATAGGTCCAGTCCCCATCCGCCGTAAAGGTGATTTGCTCACTCGGATCATCTACGGTTCCATCGTTAGGGAGAATCATCCAGCGGGTTTTGATCGCATTATCTGACCAAAATGGCTGCTGCAATTCGTAGGGAATCATGAAGTCAGCGGGATTCAAGTTGGTCATATTGGTAAAAATGCCCGTAGATGACAGCAAGCTTGGCGGTTCTGGAGAAACGGTCTTCGGCTTGAGGCGATAGATCCGGCCTCCGTTTTGGTTGGTGCCAAAGAGTTTGAGGATATAGACTTCTCCGGTCGAATCCGTTGCAAAGGAAGAAATCCCGGCTTTTCCACCGGAGCCAAAAGCCTCGACTTGCGAGAGTTGTTCGACCACACTGGAATTGGTGCCGGCATCGTATTCCAAAGCCCAAATCTTGCGGTTGCCGTGGTCTCCAAAGAGGTATTGTCCGTACAAATCCGGCCATTTGGTGCCGCGATAGACAAAGCCACCGATCACACAGTTCCCGACCGAACGCGCATACGCATAGGCAGGCGGGGCATCGGTGCCAATGAGGGTGGTAGGTTTGGCTTTCGCGCCGTTGATGTCGCCTTCTTTGTAAGGCCACTGCATGTTGGCGCCTTTGTAGGCAACTCCTACTTCTTCCCGACTGCCCTGGCCGATGTCTCCAATCCAGATGTGTCCGGTAACTGCATCATAGGTCATCCGGTGGGGGCTGCGCAAACCGATGGCATAGAATTCTTCTAGGTTGGAACTGTCCGGTGCTTGCCAGGGATTATCGTCTGGCACCCAATAGCCTTGACTATACGTATCCGGCCATCCGGTGGGCGGGGTACTGCCATTGGGATGCTTGGGTTGGCGACGAATGGGGTGACTGCGAGTGGGATCTTTGTCTACATCGAGGCGCAGAATCCCAGCCAGCAGGCCATCGTCGATTTTTTGTCCCGTGTTGAATTGGTCATTGGCCCCACCTTCGTCCCCAATGGTCAAGTAGAGAAAACCATCTGGACCGAAGAACATCCCGCCGCCATTGTGCCAGGCGTGGCGGTCGTATTGGTTGATCAGGACGTATTCGCTATCCGCTGGCATGACCAAGGTGCCTGGATTCATATAGAATCGAGACAGTCGGCAATAGGCCAGGTTGTTGACGCTTCGATCGGGAGTATAGCGGTAAAACACGTAGAGGTACTGGGAATTGGGCGAACCTGCCTGCCCGAATTCTGGGTGAAACACCACCCCCAGCAATCCTTCATCCCCGGAGGTTTTCACCTGTGCGGAAATGTCCAGCAGGGTATCCTTTACGTTGGTGTTATTGTCCGTCTTGTCAAAGGACCAAATGTGGCCCATTTTTCCCGCCATGAGAAACTTGGTGGTGCCAGGAATCTCTAAAAGTTGCACCGGATCGGTGAATTCCAGGTTGGGAAACAAGCGCTCGGTCTCCCATTCGGAAGTAGCAGAAGGCGTGTTGGTAGGCAAGCTGCTGTTCACAAAGCCACCTACCGAAGTGGGGGTATCCAGGCCATTGTGAAAGAAACTCAGCGGATCAAAGGCAGCGGTAAGCAACAGCACCAAAGCTGCGGCAAGGCTGAGTAAAAAAGTTCTAGTAACCATCGTAGGAAAAGGAAAATTGCGCATATTCTGGGAATCTCAAAGCCAATAACCCCACCAATCTTCCTGACTTCAGCAAGAAGTCGAGGGATCAGACAGGAAGAATGAGAAGTAAGATTGACGGGAAATTGTAGGAAATATACACAGAAACTCCTTGCAAAATCAAGGCATATGCGCGAAT
>JBCCCJ010000468.1:0-5304 GCA_039033615.1 Bacteroidota bacterium | reverse complement strand
TGCTCGCCTTCTCCCGCACAAAGATCACGCGGGGATGGAATTCTTTTTGGTGGAGCAAGACATGACCTTCAACCATACGCCATTGGAAGCGGTAGCCATCAGTCGGGCGGCATTGCCCAACATTGGCTTTGAATAACTTGTATTGCTATGTCCTTTTACCAACTCTATGACTTCTGCACCGTTGATCGTCCGCTTACTCCAGAGCAGCGGGCGGAAATCGACACCTACTCCAGCCGTTCTTCTCCGAGTTCACACCGAGCTACCTTCGTGTACAACTATGGTGATTTCCAGTATGAGGCCCTAGAAGTCTTGCTGGAGCATTTTGACATGGCTCTCGAACTGAATGGTTGGGGTACCCGTCGCTTGATGATCAAACTCCCGCTGGAGGCCGTGGAGGTAGCAACCATGAAACGCTACAACCTGGGGAGTTCGGTGTTTATAAGGCAGGTATACATGGGTACCCGAGATGCTTGGGCGTTCCTTGATCTTCACTGGGCAGAAGAAGAGCAGTACGACTGGGTAGAGGGGGAAGGAGTGCTAGACCAGCTGTTGCCCCTCCGGAATCAATTGTTACAGGGAGATTATCGGGTTTTGTTCTTGGCTTGGTTGCATATGGCTGCGGGGAACGCAGAAATGTCTGAAGAAGAAGCATACGACGAAGAGGAAGAGATGGAAATCATTGAGCCGCCCATCCCTCCCGGCTTGGGTCAACTGGACGATGCGCTAGAAAGCTTCATTGACTTCTGGCAGATCGACCGAGGCTTGATTCAGGCAGCTGCTCAACACAGTGCGCCCAAAGAACCAGAGCCTGATTTTGCTGGATTGATTTCGCAGTTATCCTCCTCGGAAAAAGATGCCTTCCTGAAAAAAGTCCTCCAAGACTCCGGGCCAATCAGTCAACAACTTCGGCAGCATCTCCGCCAACTGATTCCCGGAGAACCCCAATCGGTATCCCCCGTTAGCTATTCTTTGGACGAATTGCTCGCTGATCGTGAACACCAATGGCAACTCATCAAAGAAGCGGAACGAGAAGCGGAAGCCCAACGTCATCGAGCCCACATGGCACAAGTCAAACTGCGTCAGAACGATATGTGGGCAGAAGTGAACGAAAATGCGGAACTGAAAACCGCCCGAGGCTATGATACCGCCACGGAGTTATTGGTCGATTTGCATGCCTATGCCCATTTCAGCAGTCAGATGATTCCTTTTCAGAATAACTTGAATAAGGTTCTCCACCGCTTTGGCCGCTCCGAGGCGTTTCAACGAAGGCTGAAAGAGAAGAAGGTGATCAAAAAAAGCTGGCGCTTTTCTATCAAGTAGTTCCTTCCTCCCGGGTTTGCGTTACCTGTCGCCAAGGAAGGAATGTCCTAGTAGGTGGCAGTCGCGATGCGCCTGCTTGATTTCTGTGGACCACCTGTTTCTACCGAACTGCGAATCGCGATGCGCTTCGCTTTTTTGAGAGTAGGTCACAGACATGCCCTTGACCTACTTGTCTATTGACAATCGCGGCCCAGAGGGATGCGCAGCTTGGTAGAAATTCGAAGACAGAAGGCTTGTTAGCAGGCGCAGCGCGACTGCCATCTTCAACGACCTCACCACGTCCTCCTTTCCCTCTTCGTGGATACCATCGAGATGTATCAATCCTTCAACAATGGCGGCTGGTATGACTTCGGCTTTGTCCTCGGCGCGGGGATTTTGTTTGGAGGTTCCGGTTCTCAGAGCCGAAGAAGAAAGCGGAAACGGGAATAGGTCGGCCCTTAGTGATACTCAAAAAATAACTTGGACCTTTTCACTCGTTCTTTCTTCCCATCTCTTCGTCTAGGCTCATCTTTGGGTCCCTTTCCCAAAGTTTCGCGATTTGGCTTAGTTTATTCCGAGTATCGGAACCAAACTCGGTTTTTCTTCCTTGATCTGAAAAGAAATATCTACGCGAAAAGAGGAAGTTATTTTTCAAGTCTCACTTACTTCTCATTTTTGCGGTTGTAAGGACCTTTGACTGGAGCAGCGGCTGATTGGGGCAATCGCTCCCGAAACGTTTCCAGTTCTTGTTCATAAGCTGGATTTCCTGCCAGATTGTGCCACTCTTCCGGGTCCGCTTGGTGATCGTAGAGTTCTTCCTGTCCGTCGCCATAACTGATGTATCGCCACGTTTCACTTCTGAGGGAATGGGATTCAGGCCCCAAACTGGTAAGGATGGGATCATGGGGCTGAGTGGGACCATTCAACTGCGGAACCAGACTTTTTCCCTCTAACTCTTCCTCAGCAGCTACCCCACACAGTTCATTCAGCGTCGGATAGAGATCCAGCAGACTGACAGGCACGCCGCAACGCTGATTCCCTGGGAGGCCCGGTCCAGCTAGCATGAACGGTACCCGGGTAACTTCCTCCCACAGGGTCCCTTTCCGCCAGTGCTGCTTTTCTCCCAGATGCCACCCATGATCGCTCCATAGAACGACGATGGTATTCTTAGCTGCTTCACTGGTTTCCAAGGCATCTAGCAAGCGACCCACCTGCGCATCCGCGTAACTCACCGACGCCAAATAGGCTTGGACCGCCTCTTTCCAAACCTGCTTCTTCAGGATTTCCTGATGATCTGCATTTTGCGAATGGTGGAGATCTGTATCCAGGGTAAAATTGGTGATGGAACCCGCAACAAAGGTTCCGCTTGGTGGCACGTCAGACAGGTCTTCTTCCAGATAGGCAGGCAGTTCCAAGGTTTCCAATGGATAGAGATCCACATACCGCTGAGGATTGAACCAGGGAATATGCGGACGAAATATGCCACAGCCCAGAAAAAATGGCTGGTCCCGTTTCTCCTGCAGTCGATCAATGACCCAATCCACCGTTGCCCGGTCAAAGGTCATCGAATCCTCTGCTTCATAGCCACCCCAAGTCAAATTTCCGCTGATGACCGTTCGAGTTTCCTCCGTGGGATCTTCCCGGTGACCAATCAGATCGCGCCCTTTGTGTTTGGCTTCGAAGGCATCCCACTGATCCGCTTCATAGTAAAAGCGATGCAGCAGTTTGCCAGCTCCCGCCACATAATATCCCTGCTCCCGAAAATGGGCATGGAGAAGGGTCCGATTTCGGTACACCTCCAGCGGCGTATCCGTGTTTTTGTACACTCCGGTAGTCGTGGGTCGCAAACCAGAGAAAACCGAAGTACGGGAAGGGCAACACATGGTCGCACTCGCATGCGCATTGGTGAACAAGGTGCCCATCCGAGCCAGGCGGTCCAGATTCGGGGTATGCGCTTGTGGATGCCCGCCCATACAACCGATCCAATCGTTGAGATCGTCCAGCACGATCATCAGGACATTGGGGCGGGAATCAGGCGGAATCGGTGGACGACAAGTGAACAGACTGATCCCACCGATCATCAAGCAGAGCTGGACGATTCGTTTCATTTTTCCTTCAATGATGGCCAGTAGGTTGCGGGAGCAAGGGCGTGTAGGTCCTGTTGCAAGGTTTCAATCAACCCTTCATACGCTTCGTTTTCAGCCAGGTTCTGAGTTTCGTTCGGGTCTTGTTGGTGGTCATACAGCTCCTGTACGACTCCTGATTCGGCCTTCCATTCCGTCAGTCGATACCGATCATTGCGCAGGCTCAGTCCAGACTTCCAAAATCCTAGCGCGGCAGATTTATGTTCCGCGGTCGGATCTGCAAGCAGAGGCATCAAGCTTTTGCCAGAAAGTTCATGGGCAGATTTCGCCCCGGTCCATTCCAGGAGGGTAGGGTAGAGGTCTACCGTTTCGACCAGCGCATCCGTAGGCATTCCCGCTTGCTGCATCCCCGGCTGGCGAATGA
Source organism: Bacteroidota bacterium (assembly GCA_039033615.1). Lineage (GTDB taxonomy): Bacteria > Bacteroidota > Bacteroidia > J057 > J057 > JBCCCJ01. The sequence continues at coordinate 1,497 of JBCCCJ010000468.1, read as the reverse complement.
TCATAGCCGAGCGCAGCGAACGCTCAAACAGGGTGTGTTTGCCCCAAATGGTGTGATCGCCCAAGTGCCAGCCATGATCTCCCCAAACCACCACCAAGGTATTTTCCGCCTGACCCGTCGCTTCCAAAGCCGCCAGGACCTTTCCTACCTGCGCATCCGAATAACTCACCGCTGCGCAATAGGCTCGTCTCAGTTCCATTGCGTACGCATCACTCAACCGAACCCCAGCCCCGCCTAATTCTGGTTGATCGCGGTAGTTGTTGAACATCTCCGAACTTCGGTGGACCGCCATGGGGGGAACAGTCTCGGCCAATTCTGGATTGGGTGAAAGGGGAATTTCCTTCCCTTCGTACAGATCCCAATACTTTTTCGGTGCCACAAAAGGCAGGTGCGGCTTGATGAAGCCTACCGCCATAAAGAAAGGGGAGTCCTGACGTTGCAGGCGTTCCAATTCTTCCACTGCCCGCTGCGCAATCAGGCCATCGGGCAAGTCCTCGTCTCGCTCGGCGACAAATTCCAGGGGTGGCCCTTCTTTTTTTCGACCATTGCGATTGCTGCCATCGGCATACGCAAAGAAGGCATTCCAGGCATTGCCCCATTTGCCGCTCGGCCCCCACAATACATCCCAGCTTTCTGGCATTTCCAGACGTCCGTCGCCTTCTCCTTCATAAGTAAAAATGCGCCCATCTACATAGTGGCTGATTTTCCCAAGACTCACCGTTTCATAGCCTTGATTGCGGAGCAATTCCGGTAAGGGCTTCACCCCTCCCTGCCGGGCTTCTGCCAGATGATCGCGCATCACCTGATTGTTGGTATGCTTGCGCAATTGGGGATAGCGTCCGGTCAATAGGGCAAAACGAGACGCTCCGCAAGTAGGCACCTGCACGTAATGTCGCCGAAACAAACGCCCTTGCTCTGCCAGGCGGTCCAAGTGGGGCGTCTGCATATAGGTCTCTCCGTAGCAGCCCAATTGCGGACGGAGATCATCCACCGCAATGAACAGAATGTTGGGCGGGCGCTGAGTGGTGGTGGAATCTTGATTCGGAGATTTGCAATTGGCAAACAACAACCAAAGGCAGGGGACTAGGCCCCAGCGCAAAACATTCGAAAACCGAGGCATCAGAGGCATACAATTGAAGAACATCAGGTGGAAAAGAGGAAGGTATTCAAAAAATCTTTCAATGTTGGCTGCAAGGACTGCCCAATGGATTTCCAGTCGATAACCTTCTCATTTTCAATCCTTATCCGAATCCATATTGCGATTTGCGAACTGCGATTAGGATGCTTTTGACTGATGAAGTAGCCGAATTTCCCGCTGCGAGGAAGTCATTTCCTTCGCTTCATTCTTTCCTCTTTCACCCAATGAGATCAAGCTGGTACCACATGAACCAATTTCTTAGCCAAAGCTATCAAAAAATCAATTTATAGATTCATTTATTTTCATCTTACCCATATTATTCAACTTTTTAATAATATTAATTGCATTTTTGCCAAAAT
>JBCCCJ010000467.1:0-5307 GCA_039033615.1 Bacteroidota bacterium | reverse complement strand
CAGTGGCATTGGCCGCAAATTGGCTACCACGCTTGCTCAAGAGGGCTATCGCCTGGTCATCAATGACTATCACGCAGACCGGGTAGATGCCACGGCCTACGAAATTGCTGCGATGGGGCAAAAAGCCATTCCGCTACCGGGAGATGCAGGTTCGGTGGCTCACATTCAAGAATTGGTGGACGCCGCGTTGGAGCATTTCGGTCGGCTAGACATCGTCATTGCCAATGCTGGTCTCACCAATTTTGGCAGCTTTCTCGAATATGAAGAAAGCCGCCTCAACCAAATGCTGCAATTGAACCTCAAAGGCAGCTTCTTTTTGGCTCAACGTGCCGCTCAAACCTTTGTGAAACAAGGGGAAGGGGGCTGTATTTTGCTGATGTCATCTAACGTCGCCAATCTGGCCTACCCCAGCCTGACGGCTTATTCCATGACCAAGGCAGGCCTCCAAATGCTCGCTAAATCCCTCGCTTTGGAACTCGCCCCCCATCGCATCCGAGTCAATTCCGTTGCACCTGGCGCAACCGTAACCCCCCGCACCTTGCGAGATGATCCCAATTACGTGGAAAACTGGTCTCCCCTCGTGCCCACAGGAGAAGTCACCCAACAAGAAGACATCGTCGCAGCCGTTCAATTCCTGATTTCAGACGTAGCCAAACAAATCAATGGTCAAACCCTCACCGTCGATGGAGGTTGGTCCGTCCAAGGTCAGTATCCGACGGTTTAGGTTGTGGGAGAATTGGTTGACTGGTTGATTAGTTTGCTAGTTGATTAGCTGTAGCGTGGCTTTCCAAGCCGCGCAGATGATCGGTCATTCGAGAATTTATTGGTTCATTGAGTATTCCAGCAGGCTACTTAATTTCCCTATTTCCCGAACCTACCAATTCCCCTAGTTCCCTAGTTCCCTATTTCCCTATTTCACCAATCTCCTAGTTCCCCAATTCACCCCCTCCCTATGCTACGCTACTTTCTTCTTTCCGCCTTCTGTTTCAGTGCATCGCTTCTCTTAGGTCAGACTGCGACCTCCATGGAATGGACCTATTTCTCCCTAGATTCTTCGAAGGGCAAATGGGGAGACTGGGATGAGCCCAACTGGCTGCGCTATTTTGGCTTGGATATGGGCGACATGGATCGAGACGGGGATCTGGATGTGCTTTCTGGGCGCTATTTGTACCAAAATCCAGGGGGAGACATGAGCGGGACCTGGGCAAGAAGAGAGCTGCCAGAAAATGTCGATGGCATCTTTTTGATGGATGTGGACGGAGATGCATATGCGGATGTGATCGCTCAGGCTCTGCCGAAGGTAATCTGGTTGGAAGCCAAAGATCAGCAAGGAAACGAATGGCGTTCGCAGGTCGTAGGCGAAATTCCGGCTACTTCTCACACCAACTCCCAAGGCTTCGAACGCGGCCAATTGATTGTTGGGGGCAAAGAAGAGTTCGTCATCGCAGGAAATGGCAACCTCTATTTGTTCCGCATCCCCAACAAACCGGAAAGCCAAAGCTGGACCCCTACCCTGATCGCTGCCAATACTTCTGACGAAGGCATTGGGTTGGGAGACGTGGATGGAGACGGGGACCTGGATTTGGCGGCTGGGAGACGACCAGAAGGGGGAGATGAACCGCTGATCGTGGTTTGGTACGAAAACCCAGGAGTGGGTACCCCCAACTGGAAAGAAAGCGTCATTGGAACAGCTAACCATCCCATTGATCGAGTGGAAGTGGCGGATTTGAATGGAGACGGGCGGGCGGACATTGTCCTTTCGGAGGAGCGATATCCCGGCAAAGAACCAGATGGCAACCTTTTTTGGTACGAGCAGCCGGAGTCCGGCACATGGCCTCGCCATCGGGTCGTTACTCAGTATTCCATGAACAACCTGGATGTGGCCGATCTCGACCAAGATGGAGACATGGACCTGATTACCAATGAGCACAAAGGCCCAAACCTGGAATTGCAGCTGTGGGAAAATGACGGAGAAGGGCACTTTTCCAAACAAGTGCTGGACCAAGGCAAAGAAAATCACCTCGGCACTCAATTGGCAGATCTGGATGGGGATGGAGACCTTGATCTGGTGGGAGCGGGCTGGGACCACTATGAGCACATGCACCTCTGGCGCAATGAATTTGTCAATCACAGCATGGAATGGGAGCACCTCAGCACCGAGCGCGGGGAGCTTCCTCCCACCAACGGCAGCACCGAACAGACGGCATCGCTGGTGGTCGATGTCAACGGCGATGGCGTCAAGGATATGCTCATCACCGATCGGACCGTTTCCCCGTCTGTCATTGCCTTGCTGTACACCCCCAACGGCTGGGAACGCTATCTGATTGAAGACACCCTCCTGAGGATAGAGGCTGGTTCCGCGGCGCACGACATCGACGGAGACGGAGACATGGACGTGGTTTTTGGGGGAGAGTCGCGCAGCAATGAAGTTTGGTGGTGGGAAAATCCCTACCCGAATTTGAAGCCAGATCAGCCTTGGACCCGCCGGACCATCAAGAAAAGTGGGAGCAACAAACACCACGATCAGTTATTCATGGATGCGGATGGAGATGGCCAGATGGAACTGGTATTTTGGAATCAAGGTGGCCAAAGTCTGTGCATGGCAGAGATTCCGGCTGATCCCAAAATGGCCGAAGCGTGGGACTGGAAGCCCATTTATCAATACACCAACGACGGCGAACCAGAACCGCTCAGCACCTATCCTGGTTGGAAAGACACCCACGAACATGAAGGACTGGTCGCCTGCGATATGAATGACGATGGCATCAAGGACATCGTAGGTGGGGGCAGATGGTTTGAATATCGGGATGGAAACTTTTTGCCCCATTTGATCGATCCAGCCTATACCTTCACCCGATCTGCGGCGGGGCAATTGATCCAGGGTGGTCGTCCAGAGGTACTATTTGTGGTAGGCGACGGAGTCGGACCTTTGGTGCTGTATGAGTGGCAAAAGGGATATTGGCACAAGCGAATCTTACTAGCTTCGGTGGACAATGGCCATACCCTGGACATTGTGGATGTAAATGGCGACGGATACCTGGACATTTTCATTGCGGAAATGCGGTTTGGAAGTGGGAATCCAGACAGTGAAATTGCCATATTGTTGGGAAATGGCAACGGGGGATTTCGAAAGCAAGTGGTGGCCCGCGGCTTTGGGGTGCACGAAGGTCGCATCGTAGACCTGGACGGCGACGGAGACTATGACATCATGGGCAAACCATATACCTGGAAAACTCCTTTGCTCAACATTTGGCTCCAGAAATAGCGGAATGTGCTCCTCTCAAATAATCTGCCGGCCTTCACGCCTCAAGAGGTATGAAAAGCCGGCCTACGCAAGGGGAAAAGCACATAGCTTTGCCAACATGGCAAAATGCCGCTGACCAAAATTCATAACCAGTATCGCTTTGGACTATTTTTAATATATCTCCCCAGAATTGGATTTGCAAGGAATTTTTTTGGCGGATTGAATTCAATCCTGTTTTTGGCGGAGTTCCATGCTCTGCCTGCTTTTCGGCCCAATTGACAAGTAGTTGAGATTCCAGTTTGGATTTTGCGAAAAAGGCTAGGACAAGCACCACGAAATTTCCTAATTTTGCGGGCAGCAAAAAAATTTGATCCTTATGCCCGCTCTGTCCACTCGCGCCACTGTCATCCCGGCCTCGCCCATTCGCAAATTGGTTCCCTATGCCGAAGCAGCTAAGGCAAAAGGCACCCACGTATACCACCTCAACATCGGCCAGCCAGACCTCGAAACCCCTCCTGGTTTCTTGGCAGCCATCCAGCAAGCAGACCTACGAGTAGTAGCATACAGTCATTCTGCGGGGATGGCTCCCTTGCGGGCAGGAATTCGATCCTATTATGCTTCCCTCGGGCATCCCTTGAAGGAGGAGGAAGCCCTGGTTACGACGGGAGCGTCAGAAGCGCTGAATTTTGTCTTCGCCGCTTGCCTCAATCCTGGCGATGAAATCATCGTCCCAGAGCCGTTTTATGCGAACTACCATTCCTTCGGGGTTTTTTCCAACGTAAAAGTCGTACCACTTCGCACGGAATTGCAGGAAGATTTTGCTTTGCCCCCTACGGAAGCCTTCGAAGCACTCATTACCCCCAGAACCAAGGCCATCCTGATCTGCAATCCGGGCAATCCTACTGGCATTCTCTATCCCAAAGCTACGCTGGAGAAACTTCAGCAGATTGTCCTCAAGCATAACCTCTTCCTGATTGCGGATGAGGTGTATCGGGAATTTGCTTATGATGGCCTACAACATCACTCCATCCTTGGATTCCCGGAATTGGAGCAGCATGCGGTGGTGGTCGATTCCATTTCCAAGCGCTTCTCGGCCTGTGGCGCTCGGATTGGTTGCGTGATCTCCCGAAATCACGAAGTGATGGCTGCGGTGCTGAAGTTTGCCCAAGCCCGCTTATCTCCGCCCAGCTTGGCGCAGATCGGGGCCACGGCCCTGTACCAATTGGATCAATCCTATTACCAGGAGGTCAACGCGGAATATGCGCAGCGCCGGGATGTCCTGCTGGAAGGCCTGCGAGCCATTCCAGGGGTTAGGGTTCCCCAAGTGAATGGGGCTTTTTACGCCATGGTGGAATTACCGATCGAGGACAGCAGCCACTTCTGCCAATGGATGTTGGAATCTTTTTCCCACGAAGGCGCTACCGTCATGATGGCTCCGGGGGATGGGTTTTATGCCACGGAAGGCCGCGGGAAGCAGGAGGTCAGAATTGCTTACGTGTTGAAGGAAGCCGATCTGAAGCAAGCCATCGCGACCTTGGCCGCTGGTTTGGCTGCATATCCTGGCAAATAGAGCTTAACGTGCAGCCAACTGAGCCTCCTCCTCCTCAATGGTTTCGAGGAAGTCTCTCATGCGCACCATATATTTCAAAAATGGCTCTCGGTGGCTTTCCAGAATGGGGTTGGCGGAAGGAGGATCTACCCTCAGTGGGTCTACTGCTTTTCCGTTTTTGTAGAAACGAAAGTCCAAATGCGGCCCCGTGGACAAACGTGTGCTTCCCACATAGCCAATCACTTGGCCCTGATTTACGGTGGTTCCGGGAGTGATGCCCTTTCCATAGCGGGACAAATGCAGGTAGGCGGTGGTGAAATTGCTGTTGTGTTTGATCTTCACCATTTTCCCCGCGCCGCCACTGTAGGCAGCTTTTGTGATCACCCCATCTCCCACTGCGACTACCGGAGTTCCGCGAGGGGCAGCATAATCTACCCCTAGATGGGGACGTCGGATTTTCAGGACGGGATGCAGTCGGTTGTAGGAAAATCGAGGCGTGAACGCGATTTTACTT
>JBCCCJ010000466.1:0-5312 GCA_039033615.1 Bacteroidota bacterium | reverse complement strand
CCGGTTGAGCTTGCGAAATCCCGCTTGCGGGACAGGCGACACCAAGCTTGGATGAAAGAAGTGGAAAAGGTATTCAGAAAATGTCTAGGAGTATGGTCGTTGATAATCAGCCCTTCCCTTGCCACAGACAACGCCCTTCTCTTCGCAAGAGAAGGGGTGGGATGAGTTCCGAAACTCCAAGCCATCCGCTCACCTTCATCTGCGCGGCCTGGAAGTCTGCGCTACATCGGGGGGATTGAGAGGGCCGGGTAGGACCGAATTGCATTTGGTCAGGAGCTTCCGGCGAGTTGCAAACTCTGACATTCAGTGCTCACGCGTTGCAAACGCGCGAGAGTGGGTACAACTCCACGCTACAAATAACGCGCAGAGGATCAAATGCAATCAGCCCCGATCTAGTCGGATCGGGGCTGAAATAAGAGAGGGTGGGCGAGCGCTTAGTCTACGATGCCCAAAATGTTGAGATTTAAGCCAATTTCGGTGTTGGCTTCGACGGAGACGGTGCTGATCACCGAGCCACCGAGGAAGACGGAGGCGTTGAGGAATCCGGTGAATTCGGCTTTGCCGTCTTGATCTTCGTCGGCGTAGTTGGCGAAGCAGAGGTCATATTCGCCTGCTTCTAAAAAGGCCAGGGTGTAGAGGTAGGTATCCCCGGAGTGTACTGCTAAGCTGCTGCTCACGGCGTTTCGGAAGGCGATTCCGTTGCGGGCTTCGGTCTCTGCTTCTTTGTTGAAGGTGCCTTTTTGGTAGGCGTACACCACGACTTGATCCAATTCTGTGCCTATGTTTGCGGAAACTTCTCCCTCGACCGTTCCGCTGGAGGCTGGTTGAACGGCGCGTACGGAAGCGTCCAATTCCGCTTCGCTGACAAATTCATAGGAATCACTGCTGGAGCGCTGGATGGCCTTTCGCAGGTCCACGTCGACGACCAATTCGGTGGTAGCGGAGGTCTCGACGTCAAAAGATTGGCGGGCGCGTAATTCAATGGTGTTGGAAAGGCTTCCGGCCAAATTGATTTTTTCACCAGATTCGGTCAAGACGTAACAGCCCGGAGCTTGCCCGGAGGCATCGCTTTCGAGGTCCAATACCAAGGAAAGTTCTTGATAGGTACCCGCCGCTATTTCGGTTTCGCCGAAGGCCAATGTTTCCCCATTTTGATACGCCAATAAATCAATGGTCTGCTTGCCTTCTAAGCCAGTGTACAATTCTCCATCTACTTTGATCGCTGCGACGGTAACAAAAGCTCCCTGTACCGAGGCATCGTCGATGGGGGCATCCGTCAAGGCGACCGAAACGGTTCCTTGCGGATCCGCTGATTCAGGTTCACAACTGATGAGGAGCGCTGCGAACAACAAAAGACTACTGATAACTACAACAAACTTTCTAAAAATCATAAATTATTATTTAGTGAAACAAATGATAGATTCAAGGCTTTCTATTTTCCCTTGACCTGGAACCCATATACGCTACAAAGGGTAAACCAGGATTTCTGCTATTTAGCAAGGCCTTGACTAACAGCCTAATAACTCTTACTGACAGCAAATATACGGTCAACAAATTCCAATTACTGGATAATCTTTCTCAAAATAATACGTCAAAACTCCTGTTTTTCTCATGGGGAGCCTTTCAACTTTCCCCTTGTTTGGCTCTCTTTTCCTAAAGTCGTATGCTCGATTTCTTGTCTACCCTCTCGCCAATTCTTCAGATCCTGTTGGTATGCCTGCCGATGCTGGTGTGGTATACAAGTTGGTGGTTGTGGTCTCAACGCAGCGTCGAGCCTTCTGCTCAAGATGTGATCGCTATCAAAGCGCGGCATCCGGCCCATCTGCGAGCGATGTGGAAAGGAGAAGTGGATGGCAAGGTTCTGTTGCTGGCCGCACAGGAGGCCGTCGATTTGGGGGTATATGAGTTGGCTTGGGAGGGACTGGATACCGCCAAATATCGTCTTGCCCAACCAGCTAGGTTCTCTGAATTATCCCCCATTGCCAAACGTGTCTTTTTACAGGGAGGCAATCGCCCCTTGCCAACATTGGTGATTGGTACCCAAGCCAAGCGGGTCCATCTCACCATCATAAATCGTCTGGAAACGTATTTTCAAGCGGAGTTTCGCCAATTGACTTATCCACCTGCGCTGGTTTTTCTGCCAGGCTTTTTCCTGATGGTCATAGGATTCAGCTTGCTCATGACAACCAAGTTTTCTCTGTGGCAATTGGCGCTGATCTTCTACCCGTTCCTCTTGATGTTGCTGGCCGCAGCAATGGTATTCATGGGAGATGGCTTTCAAAAGTTGAGCGGGCAGCACATCCGCTGGTCCTATGGCTTGCGTGTATGCTTGTTACTTGGGTTGATGATCATCATTGACCTCAACATCGGGATATGGGCCTTTACCCCTCCGGTGGTTCTGATACTTACTCAAATGTGGTGGTACCAGAGATTCCAGCCCTCAAAATCCGCAGGTATCCAGCGAAAGAAATGCCTGATTCATTTCCGCAATGAAATCAAATCTCAGTCATCCGAAACCAATCAATGGCAACGGTGGGCGTTGGATATGGAAGTACCTGAATTCATCAAGTATGAAAGCCTGATGAAACATACCTCTTTTGCGGGTCATTTCAGCGGGAGCAATTGGATGAGTCAAGCGCATTGGCGAGACATTCGAGCTTAGAGCCTACCCTCTACACCGGCGGCTCGTCCAATGCCTGCACCAGAAAATAGCCGTCCTCGCCCTGTTTCTGCGCAAGCGGCATGAGCATATAGCCTCCCATGGGAGCTTCGATGAGCCCCGCTTTGTCTTTGGCTACGACTTCTCCCTGACCTACGGGTTGAAAATTTTGGTAGCCGGGTCGCATCTCAAACTGATCGACTGGTTCAATCGGGTGCCGATGGGTCACAGACAGGTAAGTAGGTACCCCGTCTGCTTGTTGTCGAATGAGTTCGGGGTATTGGGCAAAGTTGGGGATGTCCGCGGCCTGCAGACAGCCGGTATGTTGTAGCATGATCCAGATCGCTGCTTCATGCACATCTACCGCCATAGGATCATCGTGCTGGCCGGATTCAAACGCCAAGCCCACCACTCCACGGCTGTCAAAAAATTTGTTGGTGGTTAAGGCCAATTCATCTACCAGATTGAAGATGATGGGGGCTCCGATCACCTCCGCAATTTCCCTGATCTCGGTATCATCCGTTACGATGCTAAACATCCCTCTCGGAGCAGAAGTGGTATGGAGATCCACAAAAATCTTGGGCTCGTAAGACGTATCGAAGGCTCCTTCCAGCAGTCGGATCAAATCTCCCAACTCCCTTTCTTCCACGTTCCGTTCTTCAAACGGAATGCCTTTTACCCGCTCGATTTCTTCCTCAGACCATAAGCGGTTCAAATCCCGGTCCACGTATCGCTGCTGCATGGCCAAGGCGGTGCAATTGCCCACAATGCCAATGAGTTTGCCGCGAAATGGATTTTCCAATTCCTCCAATTGTAGGAAAACCCGCTCTAAGGCCAGAACTCCAGCAGGTTCATTTCCGTGAATGCCTCCGATGTAAAATAGCAGGGGCCCTTCTAATCCCTGAGAAAAAGAGCCAATGATTCGATGTGGTTTCCTCATGCGCAACGTTGTCTAGCCAGCGAATATAGTCAGGATGAAAAGGAAGCAAAAGAAATGCGGTCAGAAGTTGCCTTCTGACCGCTTAAAAATCATATTTGTGACTACTATACCGAAGTTTCGGAGAAAACCGTAGAGCGGAAGTAGTCAGCATTCATCTTGGCGATGTTGGTGATCGAGATGCCTTTGGGACAAGTGACCTCGCACGCTCCGGTATTGGTACAATTGCCAAACCCAGCTTCGTCCATGGTTTGCACCATGGCTTGCACCCGGCGATTTTTCTCGGGTTTTCCTTGAGGCAGGGTACCGAGGTGAGCCACTTTCGCGGAGGTAAATAGCATGGCCGAAGCATTTTTGCAGGTTGCTACACACGCACCACACCCGATGCACTCAGCCGCATTCATGGCTTCATTGGCGACATCTTTGCTGATGGGAATTTCATTCGCATCGGGGGCAGAACCAGTGTTCACCGATACAAACCCGCCTGCTTGGATGATGTTGTCAAAGGCCGTACGATCTACCATCAGGTCTTTGATGATGGGGAAAGCTTGGGCCCGCCAAGGCTCTACGTAGATGGTGTCTCCATCACTGAAGCTCCGCATGTGAAGCTGACAAGTGGTCGTCATCTTATGTGGTCCGTGAGACTGCCCATTGATGACCATGCCACAAGAACCGCAGATTCCTTCCCGGCAATCGTGGTCAAAGGCAATGGACTCTTCTCCTTTAGATACCAATTCTTCATTGAGCACGTCCATCATTTCCAGGAAAGACATGCTGGGGGAAACGTTGTCTAGGTGATAGTCAACCATTTTCCCAGCACTTGTGGGACCTGATTGACGCCAGACTTTCAACTGTATTTTCATATATGATTCAATCTAGGTTTTCAACAAATTACACGTAAGAGCGAGTCTTCAACTCCACAAACTCAAACTTGAGATCTTCTTTGTGCATTTTGGCATCCTTGTCGCGACCTTGGTACTCAAAAGCCGAAACGAAGGCGAAGTTCTCATCATCCCGCAAGGCTTCTCCACCTGGGGTCTGATATTCCTCCCGGAAGTGGCCTCCACATGATTCTTGGCGCATGATGCCATCGTCAATCATGAGTTCGCCCAATTCCATGAAGTCAGCCGTCCGCCAAGCTTTCTGGAGTTCAGGATTGTACTCGCCATCACTACCAGGCACGGTTACATTTTCGTGGAAATCGGCCCGGAGTTCTTGGATCATCTTCTTGGCTTTTTCCAGCCCTTCTCCGGTCCGAGACATCCCACAATAGTTCCACATGATTTTGCCCAGCGCTTTGTGGAAGGAATCAACAGAGCGTGGATTGCTCCCTTTGTTGTGGATGTAGGTGTCGATTTCCGTGCGTACTGCATCTTCTGACTCAGCAAAAGCGGCATGCTCGGTGGTCGGGTGATCACCTAACGACTGAGAAGCCAGATAATCTCCGATGGTGAACGGAATCACAAAATATCCATCCGCCAATCCTTGCATCAGGGCACTCGCTCCGAGACGGTTGGCGCCATGGTCAGAGAAGTTCGCTTCTCCCAAAGCGTACAAGCCAGGGATGTTGGTCATGAGGTTGTAATCCACCCATAAGCCACCCATGGTGTAGTGTACCGCTGGGAAGATCTTCATCGGTACCTGATAGGGATTCTCCGCAGTGATCCGCTCGTACATCTCAAACAAATTGCCGTAACGGGCCTCTACTGCTTCTTT